>NZ_JBREHG010000019.1:0-51196 GCF_056848235.1 Erythrobacter sp. RANMB8 | reverse complement strand
CCTGCACGCGACAATAGAATGAGCCATGTTGTTGCAGCGGAGGAGGCTGACTGCGCTCCTCGAACCAGAATTTCCTGCTACAGAACTTCTACACACGACGAGGCCGATGGCTTTGAAGCCAGGTATGGCCAGTGCTACGAAATCGATGCCAAATCTAAGCGAGCATTATGGGCGCAGAATAATACCAGTGAGCGCTGTGGATGCCTCACGCGGCGGGATTCCAGTTTCGCAGTCGAGCTGATTCAGTGTTGCGAGCACTGGAGGCTTGCGATGGCGGCGGCGATTGGAGTTCGAACGGATCAGACATCCGAGGAGTTTGCGGAGGTTTGCGCGACGATGCGGCGATGCTGACCAGGTTCGGCGGCTGCTGGCGATCGCGCTGATCCTGGGCGACCGCGCTTCGAGGACACAAGGCCTTCAGGTCCATCCCTACGGACCCGGTCGAGCAGCCGATATACTTGGCGGCGACCTACGCCGAGCAGCATCACGGCATCTTCGATCCTCAGCTCGCCGTGCTCGAACCGCCGCAACGTGTCATATCGTGAAAGCTCGCCATAGCTCATAGCCAACACCGTCATAAGCGCGTCCTCCCGCAATGCAGGAAGACATGCCACTCGGACCACGAAACGCCACAGGTGTGACATCTCTAAGTTGCGGAGGGTGACATCTCTAAGTTGCGCTTACAACTGCACCACCCGATAATAAACATTATGTAAAATTGTCTCTGTCAAGTTCGGAATTTTGTTCTGCTTACTGACATCAATTCACGTGCTCTAGCCATTGATTGTCGCAGATGACCAATGGATGTGCATGATACGCCATTGCCCTTTCATCCGCCTGAGAATTACCGTCTCGATCAACCGGCTGTTGATCACACGCGTGCGGTACGTTCCTGAGACCGTTTCAACGCTCATAACCCACGCCATATCGCCTTGCATTCGATCAGTCCGGCTTACCAGCTTCCGAGTTACAGCGGCGGTAAAGGCAGCGTCCGCCTCCAGATGGTGGCTGGCATATTCGGCGCGACCTCTTTCGACGCCGCCAGATTCAAAGATGACGACATCTTCCGCAAGCAGCGCTAACGCAGCATCTGTGTTCCCCCTCGGTGGTCAATCCACGTACTGTCTACATCGTCATTGGAGACAGCATGCCCAGCACAGCAACCAGTCCAATCACCCCAGCAGCCAACATCAACTCGCCTGCCAAGCTTTTACGCAGGAGCGTCAGTGCAACTGAGTGCTCCACACTGTCGCGTTCATGAACCAGAAAATGCCGCCGTCCGATCTGGGCATTGTGCGCGCCAAACGCCAGCATTCCGCCAACTAACGTCACTTTTGCGACTAACAACAAGCCATAGGGGGTGTCGGAAACGGCTATGGTGTTCTCCAAGCCAAAGATCAGCTGCGCATTTATCAGACCCGTCATAGATACAGCTGCGACAAGCCCGACACCCAGCGGTGCGAAGCCATGCATGACGCGAAGCAGCTGATCGGTAGGGATAAGAGCGGGCTGCCGGTGAGCTTTGATTGTCAGTAAAAGGAACCAGCAGATGGCACCTACCCACAAGCTCGCCGCAAGCAAGTGTACGCCGTTATTCAGACGGTGGAACAAGCCCAATCCGCCTTCAGTCGCAGCCACATGGCCGCTCCAGCTTAGCGTGAGCAGCGCACCGGCGAAGCAGGCAGCAGCGACGGGGAAACCTACGCTAGTCCGGTGTCGAATGAACAACGCACACAAGCCGAAGGTGAGCAAAGATTCGCGCAAGAGGAACGCTTTGCCAAGGTCAGTGCCAACAATCATTGCTTCGGCCATCGGCCAATCGAGCGCTGTAATTGGCACACCCATCATAGCAGCGATCGAGGCCAGCATCAGGGCGATTGAAACCACCGGTGCCGCAAGCGCTGCGATGATCAGCGTGTGACCGCCCTCGTCGTGAGGCACCCAGCGCTCGCCACGCAACCCAACCAACCGAAATGCCGTCCAACCCAACAGGCCGAGCAGCAAAGCATAATGAGCAAACCGCAGAACCTGTTCGGTTGGCTCACCCATCTCATTATCAGCCGACGATAAAGCTGACTTTACCTGTCATACGATGGCCGTCCGCCCCCGCAGCCTGCCAGCGCACCTCATAGGTTCCTTTGGCCAGCGGCTTTTTCAGGGTGAGTGTCATCGTTTTGTTGCCGTTGGACCAAGAGGTGGTGAAATTGCGGATGGCCATTTCGCCGTGGTTTGCCATGCCCGGCATCGCGGTCATGACGATGCTTGCTGCCGCCGTCGGCGGGAGCAGAGCTTCACTGAAGGTCAGTGTGACCACGCGGGCGCTGCCAACAGTCGTTCCCTCAGCCGGTGTCGATGCGACGACTTTGGTGTGAGCAAGCGAAGCGGACGGAACTGCAAGCGGAGCGGCGACCATTGCGATTGCGGCGAGGAGAGATGCGAATTTCATGGGGTACTCCTTTATTTCAGAACCAGAAACGGATGCCAACGAGATAGTTCGTGACGCTGGGATCCTCGCCGCGTGCGCGGGCGTAATCGGCGCTGCCGCCGAGGCGCCAACTTTGCTCGATGCCGATATACGGGGCAAATTCGCGAATAAACTCGTAGCGCAGCCGCACGCCGACCTCGACCGAATCGATGCCTGACCCGGTGCCGAGCTGCGGAATTTCCTGCGCCGACAGGTTCACCTCGGCGCGCGGTTGCAGGATCAGACGTTGAGTGATGCGCTGGTCGACCTCGCCCTCGATCCGCGCTGTGAGATCGCCACGCTGTGACAGGAACAATGCGGCGTCGACCTCGAACATATAGGGCGAAAGCCCTTGCACGCCGATCACCGCATGCGTGGTATCGGGTCCGCGGAGGTCTTGGCGCACGCCCGCCTGCAGATCCCAGAAGGGCGCAATGGCCCGCGCGTAGAGCGCCTGGACCTCGGCTTGTTCAATCGGTTCGCCGAACGTGCCTTCACCTTCGCTCTTGAACCAGAGCCGGCTCGTCGGGCCACCATAATAGCCCTGAAGATCCCAAAGATAGCCCTCACGACCGTCGCGCACCTGCGTCTCGAAACGATCGCCCTGAAACCAGAAGACCGGGAAATCGCCATGGGTGCGTTGCAATTCCTCGCGCGAAGCCCGCATCGCGTCGGCGCCCCAGATGGCATCGGCGGCGCGCGGTGGACCGCTTCCGGCCTCAGGTGGCGGCGGGGTTTCCATGGCAGGTCCCGGAGAAGCAGGCGCGGCAACGTCGACCGCGCCATGATCCATGGTGCTGTGGTCCATGCCAATCATCGAATCGGCAGGCCCGGCCGCCCCACCCGTCATGTCATGGCCTGCGTGAGGGTCGATTGGCTCAGCGGTAGCAGGCTGCTCTGGCATGGCGTGCCCCGCGTGCGGATCGGCCGGATCAAGCGCTGTCGGCGCCGCGGGCATGCCGTGGCCGGCATGGCGGTCGCCGGGCGCTGGCGCAGGTGTGGGCGCTGGCGCGGGCATTGCATGCCCTTGATGCTGAGCGAAGGCCGGAACGGAGATCAACGCGCTCCCGAGCAGGGCCGCTGACAGGACAGACCGCACGCTCATGCACCGCCGCCCGGACCGACCACGGTCACAGTCTGCATCATCCCGCCATGCATGTGATACATCAGGTGGCAGTGAAACGCCCAGTCGCCGGGTTCATTGGCCGTGAGATCAAATTGCGCGCTGGCGCCGGGCTGGACGATCACGACGTTCTTGCGCGGCTGAAGCGCAGCGCTTTCCCCGTTTACCAGCTCGAAGAACATGCCGTGCAGATGGATGGGGTGCGCCATCATGGTGTTGTTGACCAGCTTCACCCGCACCCGCTCGTTCCATGCAAAACGGATCGGCACATCGCTGACGGCAGAATACATCCGCCCGTCGAACGACCACATATAACGTTCCATATTGCCAGTAAGGTGCAGTTCGAGCAGCCGCGATGGCTCGCGGGTGTCGCGGTTGGGCTCGAGCGCCTTGAGCATGCGATAATTGAGCACCCGGTGCGGCACATCGCGCAGTCCAAGGCCGGGATCGCCCATTTTGTCGATGGGGGCCATCGACACCATGTCGATGCCTGGGCCGATCGCGACGTCGGGCGGGAGCAGCGCGGTATCGCGCATCTTCATGCCGTCCATGCTCATGCCACTCATCGCCATGCCTGCCATGCCACTATCGGCAGAGGCGGCCACGTCGCCATGTCCCATGGCTGCGTGATCCATCGCGCCTGTTGCACCACCGGTTGCACCTTCTGCGGAAGGACCGGACGTCATTGCTCCATGATCCATGCTGCCGGACCCGTGATCCATTCCCATGTCGCCCATGGTTAGCAGCGGCGGATCGCGCAGCGCAGGAACGGTCGCCCGCGCACCGGGCCGACTCGCCAACATGGCCAGCGCCATGCCCGAACGGTCCATCGACTCACCGACGATGGCATAGGCTTCGGCATTTCCTGGCTCGACGATTACGTCATAGATTTCGGCAGTGCCGATCTGGAATTCGTCAACCTCAACCGGGCGCACGTTCTGCCCATCTGCTGCGATGATCGTCATCGGCAGGCCGGGGATGCGAACGTTGAAAAAGCTCTGCGCCGATCCATTGATGATACGCAGCCGGATGCGTTCTCCCGGCTTGAACAGATATTCCATGCCCTCCGCCGGCCCACGTCCGTTGGCAAGAAACGTGTACGTCTTCCCGCCAATATCCATGATATCGGTCGGCATCATCCGCATCTGTGCCCACATCCGGCGTTCTTCGCCGGTCATCGGGTAGTCATCGGTCCAGGTGTTTTGCTGGCGGTTGAAATAGCCTTCGCCGGTGCGCAACCGCTGCATGATGAAATGTGGGTCGAGCACAGTGAAGTCGCTTAGCAGCAAAATGTAATCGCGATCATACTCCACCGGTTCGGCGCCTGCCGGGTCAATAATCAAAGGGCCATAATGCCCCGACTGCTCCTGCAAGCCCGAGTGGCTGTGATACCAATAGGTACCTGCCTGGCGGACCGGGAATTCGTAGGTGAAGGTCTGGCCCGGCTTGATGCCCGGAAAGCTGATGCCCGGGACCCCGTCCATCTGGAACGGGAGCAATAGCCCGTGCCAGTGGATCGATGTATCCTCGCTCAAATTGTTGGTGACATTCAGGCGGACATTCTGCCCTTCGCGCAGCCGGATCAACGGGCCGGGGACACTGCCATTGACGGCGATGCCCGGGCCGCGTCGCCCTTCAACAATGCGATGCCCGCTGCCGACGGCAAGATCGATGACCTCGCCGCTGAGCTCACCAAAGCCCGCAGGAATGCGCGGGCCGTCGCGGCCATGGCTGCCGCCCCGGTGCATGCTGTGCCCTTGCGCCCAAGCTGGCGTAGCGGCGAAGGCTGAGGCCGCGCCAAACGCAGCGATCAGGTGACGTCTTGTGAGATGAGGACTGGTCATGCGATTTATACGCGCGCAAGGCCTTCACCCCTCAAAGTTTCCTGAAGTTTTTTCCGCGCCCTCCCAAGACGTGTCTCGACCGCCTTTACGCTGATGCCCAGTGTCGTTGCGGTCTCCTGCTGGCTTAGCCCTTCGACTGTGCAAAGGATCAGGACATCTTTGAGACGTGCTGGAAGCTTGGCGATCGCGCGGGCGGTCGCGGCGAGCTCGGCGCGGTCTGCGGCAAGCGTTTGTGCCGAGGGTGCATCATCGGCAATCCATTGCGCAGCCTGTTCGGACATGGGCAGGCCTATGAAGCGCCTGACGGCGCGCCGACGGGCCCAGTCCCGGCATTTGTTGAGCGTGATGGCGCTGATCCAGGCCTTGAACGATCGTCCGGGGTCGAAGCGGTTCAGCGCGCCGAATGCGGCTATGAAAGCCTCCTGCGTAATGTCCAAGGCTTCATCCGGATCACCCGTCGCTGAGCGCGCAAGCCGGTACACTGTCTCGCGGTAGCGCTCCACAAGCTCCCGCTGCGCATCGGCATGGCCAGCCAGAGATCTGCGGACGAGCGCCGCATCCGGATCGTCAGCGGTCACTGCGGCTGAGCAGCGAGGCTCTTGCTGACCACCGCATCGAACCGTGATTGCTGATCGGGGCGCAGAATGGCGCGCATCGCGAAAACGTGTTCGAGTGTTGCTTTTTGGAGATCCCCCATCGCGTCATGCGTCTCGTCGACCGCGGCCGACACGCGGGGACCGTATTCGTGCTCGGCAGCAATGGCTTCGCCGAGCAGCGCGTTGCTGCTCCTGAGCCGTTCTTCGAGCGCTTCGCGCCGCGCAGCGAACTGGCGCTCCAATGCAGTCAGTTCTTTTTCCTGCGCCGGGTCGAGGTCAAGCTCATCATGAATCAGGGCGTGGAGTTCAGCCCCACCATGGTGCGGTGCGGGTTGAAGCATTCTTCCGAGCCATACCCCTACCAGCGCAAGCGCAATGATCAGCCCCGCCGCCAAAACGATGCGACGCTGGTTCATTGCTGACCCAGGGCGATGAGAGGGGTCAGCGATGCCGGGGGACCGAAGGCGGCAATAGGCACTTCGGCTTGTGCAGGTGCCTGAAGACCGCTGAAAACGCCCAGTCCGAGCGACGCAACGAGGCCTAGTCCGAGCAATGCCCGTGTCTGCCTGACGTCTGCCTGTGCGCGCTGCGCGAGGCGTTCACCATCAATCCCGGACATATCCGGGACAGGAAGTCTGGCCAGGCGTGCGAGATTCTCGTCGAGATCCATCATGCAGCTCCTTTAGAGTTGTATACGCAGGCGCGGACAAAACCCCTCACTTTCCGATGCCCAATTATCGTTGCAGCTCAAAACTGAAGGCATCGATGATCGGACAGGGCCCAGATTTCCCCGCAGCGCAGTCCTCGGCGAGCCGGACGAGCGCACCGCGCATGGTTTGCAAAGTGGCAATTTTCTCATCAAGCGCCGCGATCCGAACGCGTGCAAGGTCCTGCGCCGCCGCTCGGTCGCCAGAATCGAGGGAGAGCAGCGTGGCGATCTCTTCAAGTGTGAACCCGGCGGTCTGCGCCGAGCGGATCGATTGCAAGCGTGCCAGATCGCCGCGCGTGTAGCGGCGCGGACCCTCGTGGCGCTCAGGCTGGGCCACCAATCCGCGCCGCTGATAATAACGGATCGTCTCGACGTTGACCCCGCCTGCACGGGCAAATTCACCGATCTTCATATAATGCTTGATCCCGTACCATGGTACGGAACCTATATAAGCCGCAAGTTTGCGATTCAAAGGAAATCACTAATGGCCAAGCCTACAAAAACCGCCGTGCTTCACCGCATGGTCATGCAAAACCACACTTGCCCTTACGGCCTGAAGTCAAAGCATCTGCTCAAAACGCGAGGTTACTCCGTCGATGATCGGCACCTCACCACGCGCGAACAGACTGACGCGTTCAAGGCTGAATACGGCGTTGCAACCACCCCACAGACCTTCATCGATGGCAAGCGGATCGGAGGGCATGACGACCTGCGGCGCTACTTCGGGATCAAGGTCCCTGTTCCCGGCGCGACCAGCTATCGCCCGGTAATTGCGCTCTTCGCCATGACAGCAGCCATGGCGATGGCCGCTGGCATCGCGGTTGATGGCACAGCCTTCAGCATTCGCGTTGCCGAGTGGTTTATCGCGTTTAGCATGTGCGTGCTTGCGATGCTCAAACTTCAGAATGTCGACAAGTTCGCGACCATGTTCCTCAATTACGACCTGTTGGCGAAGCGCTGGGTCCCTTATGCGACCCTCTATCCCTTCGCTGAAGGCTTGGCCGGTGTCCTGATGGTTTCAGGCCAGCTGCATTGGCTCTCGATACCCGTGGCGCTATTCATTGGGACGATCGGTGCAATTTCGGTCTTCAAGGCAGTCTACATCGACAAGCGCGAACTCAAATGCGCTTGCGTCGGTGGCGACAGCAATGTCCCGCTAGGCTTCGTCTCGTTGACTGAAAATCTAATGATGATGGCAATGGCAATCTGGATGTTATCCAGAGCCATTGGCTAAAGGTCGCCCGCATAAGAATTGAGAACATCGCCCCTTAGGCTTTGACCTGCCTAAAAATAATGGGTCGTTGCTCATTATCGATGGGGATAATGCCCCCACCATACACAAGAAAGCGGGCGCCCGGTTAGTAACCGGACGCCCGCCCTTTTTGCTCTGGTTATTCCCTTACGGACAGCAGCTCATGGCCGCATCGCAGCAAGCGAGCACGAGGTCGCAGCAGGACATGGCGAGGGATGCAACCTGATCCGGCGCAGCGGCAAATGCTGCAGAGCTGGATCCGAGCAGCACGGCTGCAGCGATAATGTACTTTTTCATGATGGTATCTCCGTTGATGTTGAATTGACTGGATCAGCGGCGAATTCGGGGAGGAGGCGGTTCCGGCCCTGCGTTTGGCGAGGGCGGAGAATTGGCGATAAGCAGGAGAAAGGTGAGCGACGAAAGATCGCGGGCTTCTAGTGACGAAAATCGCGCTGCTGGCAGCGTCTGGCAAAAGGCGAGACAGTAACTCTGACACTGCTGACGCTCATCATCCATGCAATCATCGCAGCCGCCTGCGTCTGCGCTCATCTCTGCCATGGGGGTACAACCGTTCGCTGCATACGTTGCCTCGACGGGCAGCAGCGCGACCAGAAATGCCGCGAGGTAGAGAAAGAGGCGCTGTGTCACTGGATGGACCATACTGCTGGGTTCGGGTTGATCAAAGACTTAGTTACAATCAGCTAGGCAATGCTCCTGCGCACTCGCATCTCGCCTGCCGGCGCCATGATCATGGCTCGCCCCCATCAGCCTGCATCCTGCGTGATCAAACACCGTTCGCAAGATTGCGACGCAAATCGCTTATCGCTGTGGTTCATCGCCTTTCTCGCTAGTCCTATCTTCCAATGCATCTGATCCTCATCTCATGCGATTGCGGGGGATAATGCCTGCGGCTCATCGTCAGGAAAGCGTCTTGCTTCCCGGTCGAGCACAAGCCGGGCGAGCGCGGGCAAGACGACCAAGGTCAACAGGGTCGCCGAAATCAATCCGCCGATTACCACCGTCGCGATCGGTCGCTGCACTTCCGCCCCTGTGCCGCTTGCCAGAGCCATCGGTACGAAGCCGAGACTGGCCACCAATGCCGTCATCAGCACGGGCCGCAGGCGCATCAGCGCGCCTTCGCGCACCGACTCCAGCACGCCCTTGCCGTTGTGACGCAGCGCCAGGATGCTCGACATCATAACCAGCCCGTTGAGCACCGCCACGCCAGACAGCGCAATGAAGCCAACCGCTGCGGAGACCGAAAAGGGCATGCCACGCAGCCACAGCAATAGCACCCCGCCGCTCAGCGCCAGCGGCACGGCCGAGAAGACCATCGCCGCCCGGCTCGCCGATCCCAGCGCTGCGTACAGCAACGCAAAGATAGCCGCGAAGACGAGGGGTACCACGATGCTGAGACGGCTTTGCGCGCGCTCGAGATTCTCGAACTGTCCGCCCCAGTCGATCCAGAGGCCGGCGGGAATCTGGACATCGCGCGCGACCGCCTGCTGCGCATCGGCGACAAAGGATCCGAGGTCTCGCCCGCGCACATTGGCCTGAACCACAACCCGCCGCTTGCCGTTTTCGCGACTCACCTGATTGGGGCCATTTTCGACTTTGAACCGGACGAGTTGACCGAGTTGTACCGAGCGCGTCGTTCCCTCCGCAGTCGGCAGCGCAACCGGCAGCGCGGCCAATGCGTCGAGATCACGTCGCTGCCCTTCGGGCAGGCGCACCACGACATCAAACCGCCGATCGCCTTCAAAGACGAGCCCGGCTTCGCGGCCGCCGAGCGCGATCTGTACCACGTCGGTCACATCGCCGACCGACAGACCATAGGCAGCAATCGCCGCCCGGTCGAAATCGATCACCAGCGCCGGCAGTCCTTCGGTCTGCTCGACTTTGACATCCGAAGCACCATCGACTGCACGCAGCGCGGCTGCAACCCGCTGCGCCGTAGCATGCAATGTCTCGAAATCATCGCCATAGACTTTGACCGCCACATCTGATCGCACGCCCGAAATCAGCTCGTTGAACCGCATCTGGATTGGTTGGCTGAACTCGTAATTGTTGCCGAGCAGCGTGTTCAGGCGGGCTTCCACTCGGGCAATCAGAGCAGCCTTCGTTTCTGACGGATCGGCCCACTCCTCACGTGGGCGCAAGATCACGAAGGTGTCGGACACATTGCCGGGCATCGGGTCAGTCGCAACTTCCGCTGTGCCTGTCTTCGAGAAGACCGTCGCGACCTCCGGAAAGCCAGCAATCACCCCCTCGACCTGCAACTGCATTGAGGCCGATTGCTCGACACTCGTGGACGGGATCCGCATCGCATGAAGCGCGAAATTCTTCTCGTCGAGCTGCGGAATGAACTCCCTCCCAAGGCTGGTGAAGGCCAAGAGCGCGACAAGGAAAATCGCCGTTCCCGAGCCGATGGCCACCCATGGCCGGGCGAGCGCTTTGTCGAGCAAAGGCTCATAGCGGCTCCGCGTTGCCGCCAGCACACGCGGCTCCTTCTCCTCGACCTTGCCGGTCACGAGCAGCGCCACCATAGCTGGTACGAAGGTCAGCGACAGGATGAACGCTGCGGCGAGCGCCAGCATCACGGTGATCGCCATCGGCGCAAACATCTTGCCTTCCACCCCGTCGAACGCGAGCAGCGGCAGATAAACCAGAATAATGATGGCCTGACCGAACACCGACGGACGGATCATCTCGCGCGCTGCAACCATCACTTCGTGCAGCCGCTCCTGCAAGCTGAGCAACCTGCCTTCGTGATGATGGCGCTCAGCCAGACGGCGCAGGCAGTTTTCGACGATGATCACCGCGCCATCGACGATCAGCCCGAAATCGAGCGCGCCGAGGCTCATCAGATTGCCTGAAACACCCCCTTTGACCATCCCAATCGCCGCCAGCAGCATCGACAGCGGGATCACTAGCGCGGTGATGATGGCAGCCCGGAAATTACCGAGCAGCAGAAACAGGACGACAATGACGAGGAGCGCACCTTCGGTCAGGTTCTTGGCCACCGTGCTGATCGTCGCATCCACCAGCACCGAACGATCAAGCACCGGCGTCACGACAATGCCGGTCGGGAGGGCTGCGCCGATCTCTTCGAGCTTCTTGGCGGATTCGGCTGCCACCGTGCGGCTGTTGCCACCTGCAAGCATCAGGGCGGTGCCGACCACAGCGCCATGACCATTGACACTGGCTGCACCTGTGCGAACTTCGCGGCCCGATGAAATGGTCGCCACATCGATAACCCGCACCGGCGCCCCGCCCCGTTGGGTAATCACGATATTGGCAATTTCCGACCCGCGTGACACCCGGGCATCTGCCCGCACCACCAGCCCTTCACCGCTGCGCTCGACCACGCCCGCACCGCTCGACACATTGCCGCGTTCGAGGGCCTCGACCAGATCGGCCATCGACAGACCGGCGGCGGCCAATCGCACCGTATCGGGTGCGACTTCATATTGCTTTACGAAGCCGCCGATCGCGTCGACACCCGCCACATTGGCAACCTGGCGCATCTGCGGGCGAATGATCCAGTCCTGTACGGTGCGCAGGTAAGTCAGGCGCTCCTCCGGCGTCGTCAACCGCTGTCCCTCAGGTGTCAGATAGCTGCCGTCAGTTTGCCAGCCCGGCTGCCCGGCCCGCGCGCGCGGAGCCCCGCGCCCGTCGGGATGCTCAAAGTCGACCGTCCACATCAGTACTTCGCCAAGGCCGGTCGACACAGGTCCGATTTGTGGGTCAACCCCGGGCGGAAGTGTCCCCGCTGCCTGCGTCAAGCGCTCACCCACCTGCTGGCGGGCGAAGTAGAGATCGGTATCGTCAGTGAAGATCACTGTGACCTGTGCAAAGCCGTTGCGGGAAATCGACCGCGTCTCGACCAGGCCGGGCATGCCCGCCATTGCGGTCTCGATCGGATAGCTGACCTGTCGTTCCATCTCCGTCGGTCCCAGCGAGGGCGCGACGGCATTGATCTGCACCTGCCGGTTGGTGATGTCGGGCACGGCATCGACCGGCAAATTTGCCAGCTGGGTCGCCCCGTAGATTGCTGCGAAGACGGTCAGCATGACCACCAGCACTCTTCGCTCGACGGCGAAGGCCAGAATTTTCTCAAGCATCGTCCGTCCTCTCAGTGATCATGTTCGGCCTCGGCCTTGCCGAGTTCCGCTTTGAGGACGAAGGCGTTGACGGTTGCCACGCGCTCGCCGACGCGCAGGCCGGAAAGGACCGGAACCGCTGCATCGCTACCTAACCCGATCGTCACCGGACGCATGACAAACCCGCGCTGGGTCCGCACGAACACGACACTGCGCCCCTCGGTCTCCTGGATCGCGCTGCGCGGCACGACTGGTACGCGCGCGCCGTCAACGCCCGGAGTAGCAACCCTCGCGCTGACATTCTGTCCGACGCGCAAGTCACCGTCGGTGTTGTCGATAGTCGCGATCGCCTTGGCCGCGCCGGTCGCCGGATCGACGGCAGGCGACAGGAACCGTATGCGACCGGTATGGGGATGATCGCTCCCCTGGACGGAAAGCGTGATGGTCTGACCGATCACAACCCGCTGGATGTCGCGCGCTGGGATCATCAGCTCTGCCCATACCGTCCGTGGATCGGCGACCTGAAACAGCTCGCGCTCCGGCGGAACATATTCGCCCGGGGTCACCGTTACCGACGTTACCTCGCCTGCAACCGGCGAGCGCAGCGTCATGAGGCGCGTCGTCCCGCCGCCACTGCCGGCGCCCAATGCTCGCAATGCCTGATCGGCCTGCTGCGCTTCGATGCGCGCAGCGTCATAGGCCGCCTGCGCGGCTTCATAGTCCTGCCGGGCAGTCACACGCTGGCGGAACAGACTTTCCTCCCGGACAAGTACAGTGCGCGCGGCTTCGGCCGCGCGGCGTGCGCGCGCTGCGGCACCTTGTGCTTCAGCCACTTCACGGCTGTCGATCACTGCAAGAGGATCCCCGACACCAACCCGGTCGCCAAGCTGACGCAGGATGCGCACCACAACACCGGAGGTCCGTGCCGTGACATGCCCAACCGATTGGGTGGGCGGAACCAGAACGCCCGCTGCCGTCACCTCGCCGCCGGCAAGGCCCTCCTGTACTACGGCAACAGCAATCCCCGCTGCTTGTATCTGCGCATCACTGACCGCAATTGTTCCCTCCGAGGCTCCGGCTGAAACAGTCGCTTCATCGGCGTCTCCACCGCTTTCTTCCTCTTCAGCGTGCGTGGCATTCCCAGTCTGTGCGGTATCACCCCTCAAGAGATACCCAGCGCCGCCACCAGCCAGCGCAATCACCGCAGCGCCTGCGAGAAGTGGCATTGTCCTTTGATCGAGTTTGTAGGCCATGGTTAAATCTCCTCGCGCGCAAAGGCGCGGTTGAGCGCGGCAAGTGCGCGCGCACGATCCAGGCGAGCGTCGATTATGGCCCGCCGGGCCGAAGTGAGCGCTGTCTGAGCATCGAGCAGTTCGAGCAGTGAAAAGCGCCCCGCGCTGTAGCCAATCTGCGCGAGCCGAAGCGCTTCCTCGGCCTGGGCAAGACCCGGTCCTTCAAGGGCCTCAAGCCGGGCGTCAGCCGCTTCCACGAGCATGCGGGCCTGTGCCCGATCCCTACGCGCATCGGCGCGCACTCGCTCCAGTTCAAACTCCGCAGCGGTCGCATCGGCACGGGCAGCTTCAATGCCGCCGCGATTGCGATCGCGGATCGGAATGGGGATCGACACGCCAACGACAAAGGCCGTATCGCGACCATCACTGAACCGGCGTAGCCCTCCGCTCACGGTAACATCGGGGGTAGCCGCAGACTGGGCCAGTGCAATTCGTGCCGCCGCTACACGCTGCTCGGCATCGGCGAGCCGTTCGTCGATACTCGCAAAGCCAGGCTCGTTGCGGCCCATCGGCTCGGCGGCCGCACCTGTCTCGGTGCCCTGCGAAGGAGTCAACTCCGCATCGTCCGACGCAATCAGCGTCGCGAGGATGCGCCGCGCCGCCAGCATCGCACTGAAGGCTTCCAGTTCGGCCGCCCGAGCGTCCGCAAGAGCGGCCTCGGCTCGCAATTGCCTGAGCGGTGGATCGCGACCCGCTTCAACCAGTATCCGGGCTGTGTTAGCCAGCGAGGCTGCCTGCACTGCATTGTCGCGCGCGAGCGTCGCCCGGTCGGTCGCCGCAGACAGCTCGGCGAACGCCACTTCTACCTCACGGCGCAAATCTACCCGCTCGCGGAGCAATGACAGAGCGGCAACATCGCGCTCGCCCGCTGCAACCGCCCGCCGCGCACTGCGCTGACCGCCAACTTCAAGCCGTTGGCTCAGCGCCAGCGTTGTCTGCGCACTATCGAAGGACCGAAAAGGGCCGTTGCCGGCAAAGTCCTCGACCTCAAGACTGACCTCCGGATTGGGCGCCACCCCTGCCTGCCGTGCTCGGCCCTCTGCGGCAGCGACACGCGCTTGAGCCGCAGCTATTCTAGGGGAGTTGGCAAGCGCGCGCTCGAGCGCGCTGCCAAGCGTAATAGGTTCAGCCAACGCCGGATGGGCGGTAGCCAGCGCCGCAGCCATAAGGGCGGCGCGCAAGGACATTCGCATCGAAAAACTCCTGAACACAGGTGCAAACGGCACACGGGCGCAATGGCCCGAGTGCACTGGGCGACTGGGTTCAGGCTGACGGTGGTTGAAGGGGAGGCGCTTGAGCGAACGAGCTGAGAACGGCGGCGCTCAAGGCTGAATGCGAGGTATTGCCGCCCAGTGGCAGACCGAAATCACTTGCCCCTTCGCTGGCAAGTCCGATGCTGCAATGATGATGAACCAGCCCATGACATGGGCCGCCGTCATCGCTGGAACCGTTCCCGTGCCCGTCTCTGTCTGCATGATCAGCATGAGCATCCAGCATCATGACGCTGTCGTATCCGCTCGTACCATGCGCTGCAGCCGGCGATTCAACGCCGCCAAAGGCAAGGCCGATAGTCAGCCATAACAGGAGGAACATAGCCCGCACGCTAATGACCTACTCGTTCCGACCGGAAACAGCAATCTTGAACGCTTAAGGTCATTCGCCCATCCCGTCTTGCAAGAGCTCCAGAAGATCAGGCGGAATTGGCATTGGCTGAAAGGCGCTCACAGTCGACCGCCCGGTATTTCCGATCGGCAACTTTCCCGTCAGCGCGCCGATCGGCGCCAGAATGAGTCGGAAGATCTGGCCAAGTGCTTCGCTCCAATCGCGTTGCCGGAAGGCAAAGGCCAGCATTGCGCGGTGATTGGCCAGATGCTGCCTTAGGTAGGGCTGGGACAGGATGTGCGCCCGCTCGAGGTGGCACCATGCCATATCGTACTCGCCACGGCTGCGCGCCAAGCGATAAGCTGTCATCTCCTGCTCAATGAGCCTCATTGCAGCGAACTTCATTCCGCTCCTCCCTTACCAAGCCAACGCGGTACACGCGCTTTGAACTCGTGGTATTGGGCACCAAAACTTGCTGAAAGATGGGCTTCCTCGATCCTGACTTGGGCGATGCAGGCGACGACAAACGTCGCCCATGACACCCAGGCCCACCAAAATGCAGACACCATCGCGGCCGAGAACCCGACGAGCATCATCGCAAGGAAGATCGGGTTCCTACTGTATCGGAAGAGCCCGTGGGACACGAACTCCGGTGCATCTCCCTGACGAACGCCGATACGCCATGCGCGGCCCATCTGGATTTGCGCCACGATCACGGCGCCACCACCTAAAGTGGCAAGTATAGCCGCCAACCATGACAAGTCGCGGGGCCCAGCTCGTGCGCCGATGCCACTTGCAATAATCAGGGCCGCACCACTGACCGCGAATGCAAGTCCCGAAGCTCGCTGAGCCCCTTTCGCCGACAGAAAGGCGAATGCGTGGTCGCCAGTACGTCGCCGGATGGCGACACCGCGAACGATTGTCGCAGTGATTATCGCGACCATCGCAACGAAAGGTACTATTTGAAGAAATTCCATCAGGCCTGTTCCTGCCAAGCAGGCGCAGACTTCAACTCGCTCATCGCCTGTCGAAGAATCTGCATGCCCCCAGTTAACGCCAACCACGCCATTGCGGAGGCGACGATCAGGTCAGGCCATACACTGCCAGTTCCGAATACACCGATGGCAGCAAGCATCACGGCAACGTTGCCGATGGCGTCGTTGCGCGAGCAAATCCACACCGAGCGCATGTTCGCATCGCCAGTACGAAAGCTGTAGAGCATGATGGCGACGCCAGCATTGGCTGCGAGCCCGAGCAGTCCGATGACTCCCATCAGTTCAGGTTCGGGTGCAGCGCCCTCAAGCGCCGCCAGAACCGCGGTGATCGTGACCCAACCGCCCAGTCCGATGAGGGTGATCCCCTTGGCCAGCGCCGCCCGCGCGCGCCATGTCAACGCCATTCCGGCGACAAGCAGGCTGATCGCGTAGTTGGCGGCATCGCTTAGAAAATCGAGTGCATCAGCCTGTAACGCGCGGCTGTCAGCAGCGGCCCCTGCTCCCATTTCCACCGCGAACATGCCGGCGTTCACGCCGAGCGCGATCCACAAAGCCCTTCGCCAGCGCGGGTCATTCAACGTGGCCGCCGTTCCGCACGCGGCCTTGCAGCAATCATCAGCCATCGTCCTGCCTTCTCGACAATCTGCGAGTCGGCAGTCTATCTACACTCTGTAGCAACTACAGGGTCAAGAGCGGAGGTGTGGCAATGAAGATTGGCGAACTTGCGAGCGCCACTGCGACGAAGGTCGAGACGGTGCGCTATTATGAAAAGATCGGGCTGCTGCCGCCGCCCTCACGGACAAGTGCCAATTACCGCGCCTATGGGAATGATCATCTTGCGCGCCTGTCGTTCATCCGTCGCGCCCGCGATCTCGGTTTTACGCTCGAAGCGGTCCGCGAGCTGCTCACGCTGTCGGACGACAAGGCCCAATCCTGCGATGCGGTTGATGGGATTGCGCGCGTCCACCTTGCCGAAATCGACCGCAAGGTTACCGATCTGACCGCGCTTCGTGGGGAGCTTGATCGGATCATCGGATCCTGCCGTCACGGGACGGTGGCCGAATGCAAGATCATCGAAACCTTGGCCCCGCGCGGAAATTAGCAAGCTTGATCAATTACCTGATCATCGGTGCCTCTGATTTCAGTGCTCCGCATGATTTGGATGCGAAGCGACACACAAGGCTTGGAGCGCCTAGCCGCGCATTCCGCCGCGACGTTCTGGTATCTACTTCCGAGGCTATCGAAGTCGCCATCCTATCCGTCCGGCGCTCATGACTGCGCTGGTGGCATTGCTTGGCTTCGTGCCGATGGCGGTCGCGACCGGGAAAGGGGCCGAAGTGCCACGGGCGCTGGCAACTGTGGTCATAGGCGGCTTCATCCCCGCAACCATTCTTCCCCTTTTCGTTCTTCCGGCGGTTGCCAGACTTGTGCTGGGCGTTTCTGACGCGAGGCGAAGCCGGAAGTAGAACTGGCGCGACGGCCTGCGCCGTGACGCTACCCAGGATGAACAGGTAGGTCTTGGCGAGCTTAACCAGGTGATTTTGGGTGCCAACGCAATGTGGAAAGCTTCAGCACTTGACGATCGTACTTGCGGCCATGCCGTCTGGTATAGGCAGGAAAATTGGTGGACAAACGATATAATGAGATGAGCGGCGAAGGCGACCTTAATCTCGACACAGCCGAAAAGCGGCGCACCTTGTGGATCGTGCTGTGGCTTAACGTCGCCATCGCTGTAGGCTTCTTCATTACCGGCATCGCGGGCGATTCAAATGCTCTGCTCGCTAACGGGCTGGATAACTCATCGGACGCGGCGGTCTATGCGCTGAGCCTGCTGGCCCTGTCCCGTTCGCGAACTTGGAAGCGCGGCGCGGCACGCTTTTCCGGTATTATGCTGCTCATTTTCGCAGGCGGCGTCATCGCCGATGCCATTCGGCGCTTTGTTGAAGGATCGGAGCCAACTGGCATCATGATGATGGCAATGGCAGCGGTGGCGGCTGTCGTGAACCTGATCTGCTTGAAGCTACTCAATGAAATGAACGAGAAGGACGTCAATCTTCGCGCGGCGACCACCTTCAGCTTCAACGATTTCATCTCCAACGGCGGCATCATCGTCGCCGCCATCATCGTGACGGTATCCGGCGCAAATTGGCCCGATCTTGTGGTCGGTATCGCTGTCGCCGGAATAGCGCTGTATGGCGGTGTCGAGATCCTTCAGGATGCCCACATGGACGTCCATGATGAGGATGGCACAGAGCATGAGAAGGGTGATCAGCTCAACCTGTAAGAGGCGATCGGTCTTTCCACGTTTAAACTGGGCGCGGCCCCCACAGAATGATCGAAGCCCCTAACAAGCAGATGGCCACTCCAATGGTATCCCAACGATCAGGTTTGATCCCCTCAGCCATCCAAAGCCAAACCAGCGCGGACAGAATATAAATCCCACCGTAAGCCGCGTAGGTGCGACCAGCATGCTCAGCCTCGACGAACGTAAGAAGGACCGCGAAAAGGCACAGTGACAGAGCGCCAGGGATCAGCCAGATCGGGCTGCGATCAAGGCGCAGCCAAGCCCAGAACGCGAAGCAGCCCGCGATCTCGGCCAGCGCTGCACCGATGAAGATCAAGTAGGTCATCGTGGCGCCTGTCTGACAGGCACGGGCGGGAGTGGCAATCATTCGGATCCCACGGCAGGCTTACACTCAGTTGCGATCACAAGCAGGGTTGGAGCTTGATCCCAGAACCTGCACGGCGGCTTTCGGCGAAAACAGACGTTTTCGCTGATGATCGGCACCGGCTTAGTTTGGGGCGGGAGTGGCCGGAAGGTCTTGGGTCGGAAGCGGAACTTAGCGAAGAACTTCGACGGCGATATCAACGTCGAGTTTGCCCCATGCCCGATCGGTAGTCACTGCAACTGCATTGCACGACTCGGCTGCGCTAAGGCAGGCTCGATCCCCCAAGGACAATCCAACACTTCGCGTCGCAGCACGCAGCAGTCCGGCATGTACTGCCTGACTCTGATCGAACGCGAGCACATCGAAATTCAGCTCTGCAAGACTGGACGTTATGACCTCATCGGGCACACCGCCTTCTTGTAGTTTGGCAACAACCTCAGAAAGGTTGACGGCGCTTATGTGGCTGGCAGCAAGTCGCTCTCGAACCTGATCGCCGCCGTTCTCACCGAGCATCATCGCGAGCACAGCCGAGGCATCGAGCATATAGCGCTTATCACTCATTTTCTGCGGCAGCCCGGCGCTCAGCTATCAATTCGTCAGACAAGCTGCGACCTGGCTCCACATACTTGCGCAACTTCGCCTGAACCCGGGTCACAGCATCGCGATAGGGCCGCACGTGGATTTCGCCATCGACCACTTCGAGCAGCACGGTGTCGCCATCGGATAGAGAGAGCGCACGCCGGATCTCGACCGGCAATTGCAGCCTTCCTCCCGAGACAAGTTTTCCCCGCTGCACGTTCATAAATCACCTCGCTGTATGGTCGATTGGCCATTACAATTTTTGGTTTTCTGTATCAAGCGCAGGTCAATACATTTGAAATGAGCAAGGCTCGTGCGACCGCATCGGATCGCTCACCGGACACTTTTGGGGGAACAGAGGTCAAACCCCCTTCCCCTCCGCAAATCCGGCTTGCCCGCTCTCTCATTAAGGTGGTACGCTTTGTTTTCTCACACAGGGGCCTCATCCGTTACAAATGACCGACACTCTCATCGGATATGCCCGCTGCTCGACCGACAAGCAGGACCTCACCGCCCAGCGCCGGGCGCTAATCGAGCTTGGGGTGCCCGAGGACCGCATCTACACCGACCACGGACTGACTGGTCGCAACCGAGACCGCCCCGGCCTCGCCCAGGCTCTGGCTGCGGTCCGCGCGGGGGAGACATTGGTCGTACCCAAGCTGGATCGCCTCGCCCGATCGGTGCCCGACGCCCGCGCGATCGCCGACGAACTGGAAAAGCGCGGCGTGAGCCTCGCACTGGGTAAGCAGGTCTACGACCCCAATGATCCCATGGGCCGGATGTTCTTCAACATCCTCGCGACCTTCGCCGAGTTCGAGAGCGACCTCATCCGCCTGCGCACCCGCGAGGGCATGAAGATCGCCCGGGACAAGGGGAAGCTCCGCGGCAAGCCGCCGAAGCTATCCGACCTCCAGCAGCGCGAGCTGCTCAAGATGCACGCCACCGGCGAATACTCGATCAGCGACCTCGGCAAGCTGTTCAAGGTCTCACGGCCAACGGTGTATCGGACGATCCGCCGTGGAGTTGGTTCAGAGCCATAAGTCTTGGCAACGCGCCCTCCCCCAATAAGGCCCAACAGGTCGTGATCTGGTGACCCAAATCTGATGTGAGGCCAACCAGTTACCTCCTCATTTTTTGGTCACAGCAAAATAGCTTTCGCCGGTTCCTGATACTGTGGCGCTTAGTCCGAACAGGGCACTGGCCTGCACTGCCGGCGCCGCATTGAAGTCATACCGAGGCAAGTTCCCAGCGATGCGCCAGTAACCAAATCCTTGGTCCAGAAGGACGATGGCCTTGGAGCCATTTGCGTATTCGAGCTCAAGTTTGCGT
Organism: Erythrobacter sp. RANMB8; assembly: GCF_056848235.1. NCBI lineage: Bacteria > Pseudomonadati > Pseudomonadota > Alphaproteobacteria > Sphingomonadales > Erythrobacteraceae > Erythrobacter > Erythrobacter sp. RANMB8. The sequence continues at coordinate 30,639 of NZ_JBREHG010000019.1, read as the reverse complement.
CCGTGCATGCCACTTGCCGTCACATCAATCGCGACATCGAGACCGAGCTTGTCGCCCAGCAGCTGCACCACGTCCTCTCGATCACCCTCATGATCCCAATCGTTGAAAATCCGGCAGGGCACCCGGTCTTTCTTCAACGGCTGCACGACAATATCGACTTCAACGGTTGCATCACCTTTCAGCGCTGAGGCGAGAAACTCGCAGGTTCGGAGGAAAAGCAGCATGGGCAGCGGGGCATTAAGGTATCGATCCGAATAGGAAATTCGGACCAAGGCACCCGGATGCCATATGCCTGCGGCTTCCATCTGCTGCTTCAGCTTAGTCCCGAAACGGTTTCCGAACTGCGTGATCGGGCATTGGCCAAATCCCTGCATCACTTCAACTTTGTCCCCTGGCGCCACTTGGCGCTCAAGGTCGTCTGGAGAAATCGGCGCGAAGGATGTCTGAGAAGCGACGCTGCCAACAACGACAGCGTGGCTTTCGCCAACGCCCCATCTTTCACCGGGCTGCGCAGCGCTCTTATCTAGAGAGAAGAAAGCCTTGGCCCCAGCGGGAGACACGAGCTCTGCAATCCGGCAATTGCCTGACGGGCCACCTTCGGCCAGACCCAAGCCAAGGTGCAAATCGTTGCGTATCGCGGCGTCGCGCAGCGATCGTCGCTCAACTTCGGTCAAATTGCCAAAGGAACTGGGAGACAGAACGAGCGTCACCGGGATGCCACGAGCCGAGGCAGACGAAAACAGCGACCGCATCTTGACCGAGGACAGTTCCGCAAGGTCAAAAGCGTCCGGCAAAAGCACCGTGATGCTATCGCCACCGCGGGCGCGCAGCATGAGGGCGTTCGCTGCGTCGTTGACAGCCTTGGCGTCCGCCGTTGCTCGGTCCTCCTCTGGCAGCTCAGCGTTCTTCTCAAGGAATGCTTGGACAGCAGTCAATGCTGCACGGCGGTCAAGGCGGCCTTGCTGTTGATGAAGATCGGGCGCCAACACGCAAGCCGAGCACCCCATTTCACATTCCCTTGGGCAATCGAGAATGTGCGAAGCGCGTTCAAAAAGATGGAAAATGTCGTCGAGCAATCTCGGTGCGTATCCGGCACCCCCAGACGCTTCATCAAAGATATAGATTGAGGGAGCCTTCCGGCCCAACTCGCCTTCTCGGCCGGCAACCGAAATGCCCAGTTCGCGCGGCTCTATGCCAAGCCAGCGAGCAAGGCTCTCGCGCAGCGCGGCACCAAGTGCCCATGCCGCGCCATCACTCTCGAGGCCCGGCAATTGCACTTCGACGACATCGGTGAGAACTTCGTGGCCAAGCGCCAGCGCGCGCGTGATCGCATATCCTTGATCGTTACCCGGACACCGATCCGCCGCTTTTCTATCGCGCGGCGTAAGCGGCTTGTGCTCCTTGAGGGCATCAGTACCTGCCTCAGCTGCTCGTCCGCACTCGAGGCAAATCTCATAACCTTTGTCGTTCGGCCCGCGTGAATGATGATAGATGTAACCATCGTGCGACGCGCGCACTCGGCCGGTCCCCGGTTGCAAAAGAGGTTGCCACGAAATGTCCCCGACACTGACTTTCGGGGACTTGGGTTCGATGTAGACCGCTTGGTCGGTGTCTGCGTGAGGCTGGGCGTTCCAATCGACCCTGAAGCCCGCTGGCTCAAGAAATTGCTCAGTCTTGACGTTTGGATCGCCGCAATGGGGGCAGCAATCGGCTATCTGATGATCCGAGCCGGCTCCGCCACATTGATCGCACCACCATGCCCAGCGCAAGTTCTGGGGTTCCCGCTGGCCACTGTCGATCGGGCTAAGCCAATTCAGTGTTACGCCAGCAGATTTCCAGACCAGACCATCGACAACGACTTCAGCGCCGGGCGCATACTCTCGGATGGCGATATCGGCATTGCGCGTCGGGCACTCATAGCGCCGATCACGCGCTCCTTCCTCGTCGGAACGAAGACGCTCCTGAGCCCTTTGCGTCTCAGCGCACAAGGTATCGAAGGGCACAACCGCGGTGGGGAACCCGCTCCCGGGTATCAGTGAACGGTTGGCCAACTCCTTGAGCAGGAATTCCTTGCAAAGACGCCGTGCCTGAAATTCGATCGCCTTCTTGGCGGGACCGTCGAGTGCCTCGACGTCTTCCTTGAGCCGCTGCCAAGTCCTCCGAAAACTTGCCGCCTCTTTCTCGAACATGGCCGCAGTGTGTTCACAGATCTCGCTGTCGAACTCCAGCCCGGTGCCCTTGAGCAGCTGCCTTAGGCCAACTTCATTTGCCGCCTTGGTGGCGGGCGCTCTGGTCCATTCACAGAAGGCGTCAGCAGGCGGCACCCCTTCGAACTGCCGCAGGTCCGCGCGGCAGCCGAAGAAATCGCCGGTTTTAGTCCGGGCGAATTCACCGTCGACGTCGCGGAACCATTGCGCGAGCAGATAGGCATTCGCGTGACGCTGGGCGATCCGATCTGAATCCAGAGAAACGCGTGGCGAAGCGAGCTTTCGAGCAAGGTAGCTTGCGGGATCTGAGAATGTTTCGAGGTCGAGCGGGGTGTTACGGGCAATCGTAAGGCTGGTCGAGAACCCTTGCCCTCTACGCCCAGCTCGCCCTGCACGCTGGTTGTAGTTGGCAATCGATGGCGGCACGTTGGTCATCAAGACCGCCTCAATCGAGCCTATGTCGACGCCCATTTCCATCGTCGTTGAGCAGGCCAACAGATTGATATCGCCTTGCTTGAATTGCTCCTCAAAATCCCGCAGCCGGTGCGGCGGCTGCTGTGCACTATGCTCTTCGGCCCGAAGGTAGGGGGTCGCCAGAGCAGCCTGATCGTGAAGGTCCGTCCATAGGCGTCGCTCCCGAAGAGCTCGCACGACTTCGTTATCGACCAGCCAATCAGCGATCACTCGTTTAGTCGCACGATTCAGCGGGCGAGTATGCGGCAGCTTCGGGAATTCGATAGAATCAGCATTTCTCCCATCAATTTTCCCGGTGGCTGCCGTGACAAGATTGGGCGAACGGCCAAACACGAGACGTGGCAAAACCCGGCGCGTGAGCGGGCACTGCCAAGCCTTGGTCACGGCTTCAATCTCAGCAGTCTTTTCGAGGCGCAGGCTAAATGTGCCGCCGACACCTTCGAGAAGCGGCGTCATGTGCTCCCAGGCCGTGCGGAGAAGTTGGTTGATCTCGTGGCGATCACGCTGTGCCGACAAGTCCAAACCCAAGGCGGTTGCGAGGAGAAGGACCGCCGTCGGTTGTGTGCCCTTGGCATTGACCGACGGCCAGGCGATATCTCTTTTCGAGCCGGGAGGTTGATCGGGTCCGATGACGTTACGAGGTCTTGCCCTGCCAGGCATCCACCTGGCGTCGCCATCATCTACATCCAAGGCGAAATAGCTCCGGAGATAGTCGGCCATGAAGTAGAGGAAATCCCTCCAGTCCTCTATCAGATAGCCCTTGGCCGACACTGCTTCGGGTAGTTTGTCCTTCCCGATCCGTTCGATGGCGGGGAAGCGCAAGCGGGCAAGCCCGAGCGTTTCCATAGCGTTTGCATTTCGCGGTCTGCGGGCGAGTTCGCGCAGCAGCATGAAGCGGGCGAGCGCCTCCCGATTATCGTGATAGCGCTCGCTGCGATCAAGGTCCCAAACCTTCGCCATCATGCCGATCGTCGGCTCCGAGGCCAAAGCAGATGTCAGATCAGTCCATTTGATGCCGACGACCCCTACCCCACTTAATTCGGCGTCGATCTTGGCTATGTCGTCCTTGAAGGATGGCATCTCATGAACAAAGCTCGCCAACTTGGCGCGCTTTTCAATCAGTTTCTGCCGCTCCTCCTCTGGGAGGCTAAGACCATGAGCGGCTTTCTGCACCGCGTGATAAATGAAGCCGCGAACGAAACCACGCTCCCCGTTAGTCTCGATATTAGCGGCGAAACGCGCGGTCCCCTGCCGGCTATCCGAGAAGCTGATCAGCTGACGCCCGTCGAATGGTAAGGCGTGGTCTGCCTGATGAGGAGAGACGCCCTCAAGCAGGATGGGCGCGGCATTCTGCGTGAGAAAGGGTGTGCCAAAGCGAAAAGACAGCATCGCCGGACGCCCATGGCGCTTGCTGCTCAGACATGCAGGACAGCGCCCCTCATTCAATTGTGTGATTGCGACCTTAGCGGCACCGTCCGCCAACGCGCCGCTTACGACATCAAATTCAACCTCGTTCGCCTGGGGCTGAGCGTTGATGGCGACCAGGCGGGAATGGGCGATGCCATCTGTCTGGTTTTCCTCATCATCGTCATCCTCATGGTCACGATCACGGTAACTCTGTTCGCGAAACTCATCGGCATCCTTGTCGCTCCGCCGGGGCAAGATCTTGTCACCCATATCGTCAGCAGGAAGGAACGGCTCGCCACAATCGGGGCAACTCTGGATTTCAAACACGAGTGAACGACAATGCGGACAACTGTCAGTCTCTTGGAAAAGTACCGGTCCGAACGGCCAATCTTTCGGCCGAATGCCGCCGACGCAGTCCGAATTAATGCACGTCCAAAGGCCGGGAATGGCGCGCGTGAAGCTGTGCGCTCTCATCGGTAGAACGGGCTTGGATTCCTTCGCATTGTGCGCGGCTAGATCGAGCAAGACCTTCTCGGCCGCCCCTGCCACCGTAGACAACGATGAGAGGGTTTGCGGCTTCTCTTCGAGCATCTCAGCCACTAGGCGAGCCGCAGGGTCGGCAGAAACACTCTCTACCCTCGAGAGGTCGACAGGCTGCGGCTTGCCAATTACGACATGGGTTCGGACGAGCGGCGCACCTGCGATGTCGGACAGGAAACGCTGGAGTGAAGCGACCGCCTCCGGATCATCAGCGGATCCGATGGTAGCCGAGGTAGCTACAAACCGAACCTGGTCGGGCGTGACCTCGAATGCCTTCATGACGCGCCGCAGCAGAAGCGAGAGTTCCGCAGCAGCGGAACCAATGTAGCTATGCGCCTCGTCGATCACGATCCAGCGCAGCTTGCCCTTGGATGCATCAAGGATCTTCCGATCCTCGCGCCGGATGGTCATGTACTCCAGCATCGTCTGGTTCGTGACCAGGATAGGCGGGGGATTTGCGCGGAGCGTCTCACGATACAGGACCTGATACGGAACCTCGTGCTCGGCCTTATCGCGATTTGATTTGCGCGCCGTTCCCATCAAGCCGTTGTAGAGGGCGAAGCGCACGTCACCGTTGAGCGGCTTGGTCCACGCGGTAAGACGCTTCTCTTGGCTCGCGATGAGGGCATTGAGCGGGTACAGCATAAGCGCCCGAACGCCAGACAGCTGGCCCTCGACTTCCGAGGCGCGCACAAGATCATCGAGCAGCGGCACCAGGAAGCACTCGGTCTTCCCCGATCCGGTCCCGCTGGAAACCAGTACAGATTGCGGATCTGAACTGCCAAGCAGCTGCCAGGCCTTCAACTGGTGAGCGTAGGCGGGATAATCGAAGCGCAGATCTTGATCCGGCGTTCGCGTGATCGCTTGAATTGTGCGATCATGCAGTAGCGAAACGAGTTCGTCAGGCCTCTTCCCCGACGAAACATAGCCCGGCGCTGCCTGGAAGAGCTGTTCAGACAGCAGCGCTCCATTCGAAAGATCCGTGCTTGCAAGATTGCTTCGGAGGAAGGCGTTCAGCCCCTCATGCCTGATGCCAGCGCGTGAAACGACCGCCTCTGCGAGCCCAGCTTGCAGGCGCCGGTGGACATCCATCGGCGACAGGCGAATAGGCGGGGACACATCATCAGCGATCATTTTTTTTTAGCTCCGTAAGGGCGTAGCCATAAGCTCTGGCGAAGTAGGCTGGATGACGTCGCTCGACGTCTTTCACTGTGAGAATCTGCACCTTGTCGAGGGAAATAAGTCCCATCGCTGCCAAGGCAGCTGAAAACGGCGCATCGAACACACGCATGAGGCTTTCGAGGAAGTTCTCCTTCGGAAGAAGGTCGCAAAAGGCAGGGCGGAAGGGGTTGAAGCCGCTCCCGTCGGTGTTGATGCTCTCACTGGTATGGCCCGTGAAATGGTCGCGGACTTCGTCCCAGGTGGCGGCGGAGAAGTCTCGACAAATCACCGGAGCCAACTGCGGCAATCGTGCAGCGATTTCATTCTGGCGCTCGGTAATCCTCATCAATGCCCATTGAGGGTCATCGAGGCGGCTGACGAGGTAGTGGCCTTGGGCTTCGAAGGCGGCACGCCACGACGCGTGAGGCAACAGGACCCAGCTCGTGCAAAGGCCTTCGAACAACTCAAGGATTGTCGAGAGATGCTGCTCTTCACACCGGTACAACAGCAGCGGGGCAAGAGGTCCCGCCTCCTCAAACATCTTGAATATCTCGAACGTCTGGGGAGGAAGCCCGTTGAGCGATAGGGCTAGCTTCAAGACGGTCTGTATGGTTTCGATCACCTCTGGGGCGGTCGGATCCTCAGCAATTCCGTGGACGAGTGACTGCAGTTCCTCCTTCGCCATCTCAATTGGCCGCACCATAGCCCGACCAAGCCTGTGCTGTGGAACTTGTGTGTCGAGGTCTCCCGACACAAATCGCGGCCGCGTAAGAACCCGTGAACCCTCGCGAAGATAGATCAGCCAAGCGCCTTTGAGGCGTGGCAAGTGAATGACTTGCCCTCCAAGGCCTCTCTGTAGCCCCTCATAAAAACCGAAATCGACCTCCTTTTCAGGGGCACCAAGCGAGCGGCCGCAGATACGAACATTGTCCCCGACTATTGCGGTCTTCGGGCGCAGACCGTTGTTAGGCTCCCATTCGAGAGTGTTCCCAAACTCAGTAACATACCAGTGATCATCACTCCCGTTGTGGAAATCGAGCCTGACCTGCGCGTCGATGCCAAGAGGGCGCATGAGGGCAGCGATATCCGTTCGCAGTGCCGAAAGTCCCAGCGCGCCATCAATCAGCCAATTTGCCTCCAGCGCAGCGCCGGAATGCTGCCGGACGTCTGCCATCAGGCGTGACGTCGACGGCGCGCGCGCAACTGTATCGCGAAGGTCTGCAAGCCCCAGCACAGTGTCTCGGGGCAAAAGTTCTCCGCTCCACGTCGTGAGCCATTCCTTCGAACGAAGCGGAACCAGCAATTCAAAAGCTGGGACATGCGCTCCTGTAAGACGAAGAGGCAGCAACGCTCGGCGCGGTGGGTCGATCCGCACTCGCCAGTTGTTTGGCGAACGCTGAGCTTCATCCCCAAGCTCAGCGTCCCCGTCCCAACCGCTGAGCTCGATCTCGGCATGGCTGCCATTGCTCTGTTGCTTCAACGCAAAGTCAGCTGGCACAACGATGGCTGTCAACCGATCGCGAAGATGCCCTGTTGATCCATCGAGCCACGCGAATTCGCAAAAGCCAGGACCTGCATTGTCCAGATCATCGAGCCATTCACGTGTACCGACCCGCCGCCAACAAACCTCACCGCGACTGGCAACACGTCGCGAGACACCATCAGAAACCTGCGCATGAAGCGGATGCTTGAATAGCTGCTCCCCGCCCGGTGTCTGAACCCCATGGGCGGAGTCGGCCACAATAAAGAGACGATCCTTGCGGTCGGCGCTTTGGCCGGTGCGGATCAGAAAGCGGTCTCCGTTAGTCTTCTGTGCGATAATCGTACCAGCGCACCGGTAAAGGCAGCGGCCAGGCGCAAAGGCAAAGTCTTCGACTTCAATCTCGGAATTGCCGTCCTTCCCTCTCAATGACCAGTCATCGGGCACATCGACAAAAACTGGTTCCGCACGGTACGCACCCGACCCCTGGCCTGTCAGGGTGAAAGTCAATTCTTGGGCATGGGAACCTTGCCGCTCAAAGACACGAAGGCCAGCACTTACAGGCTTACCGCCCGGTAGGATAAAGCTGGGAGCGAGGCGCTCTCCCCTCGCGTGGAACTCGGCCATGACCGGGAGATCGAATGGAAACTCGATTGATGCATCGCTCCGCATGGGCCTAGCGATCCAACGGTTCGCATCCTCATGCTCAAGGTACGCCAATCGACCGGAGATTCTGTCAGCCAGGCCATCAGATGGTTGGACGAAAACCCGGCTATGGTCTTCCGGCGAAAGCGTGTGATCGCTGTCATCCCATCGCCCATCGAGGTGAAACTCAAGATATTCACGCCATATCCCGTCGCGCTGCGACATCACTCTAGCCACGCGAATGGTGCCGGTGCTCGAAAGCCTTTTCGCTTCGAGCAAGGTATCAATCAGCGCCGTAGCCGCTCCCTCGAGGGTCATAGGTAGCTGGTCACGCCAGTCCTCGTAGCACTGATCGAGGCGCACAGAGTAGGGGCGGCCGTCGGCAGGCACCTCCCTGTCAGCGAATGCCCGTAGATCGACGATCGTCAGTGCCAGTTCCCCGCAAACCGCGTACATCTCTGGGCTGCGCCAAATCGATGGGAGCAAGAATTCATTTCGCTCGCAGATGGCGACCGCGGTGCTGATGTCCTGCATATTCGAACCCAAGAGCTCGCCAACGACCCGCTCTAGGAATTTGCGCGGCCAACTTGCTCCGATAGCCATAGCTGCGGCCGGAAAGCCACCATGCCGCGCGAGGTTCGACAGGCGCTGGTTTCCATGATTGGTGATCAGCGGCTCGATTTTCCAAGCTCGAAACCCCTTGTCCGTCAGATCGCGCCAAACATTCTGGGGGAACTTGAGACCCAGCGCATCCTCAATATCTGCCCAACGCTGGATCCCGCCTTGATAGGAACGGCGGAACCAGTCAGCAGCCCACAAAACAAACGCAGGGGCGAGGGCCGGATGAAGCTCTTGAGACTGCAGGCTCGACGATAGCTTCTTCTCGATGCGCTCGAATGTCCCAGACGAAAGCTTGTACCGATAGAGAGGCCTGCCATTCGGCCTCGGCAAGCCCAGTGCATCGCAAACGCGGCCAAGGGGATGAGGACCCGCTTCAGCAGCCTTGGCGCGTTGGATTGCTCGGATGACCAAAACCTGAGGGCCACCATTCTGATGGATTTCGGAGGCAATCTTTCGGAGCAGAATAGGGTCGCCTCGCGCCGCGTCGATCTCAGCTTGGTAATCACGTCCCTGAACCAACGAACTTCCCCCGCACCCTCTTTGCCGACCGCCGCCAGCCCCCTACAACCATTCGACTGATGACGATTAAAGCTTTAGATTCAATGATCCACATAGGGAAGAGGCTGAGGAGGCAGAGGGCGACTTGTGCATGTTCGTCGCCGGCCACTCCACGGTCCGGCGAGCGGAACGAAAATCGGGCTCATGCTGCGACATCACCCCGCCCCTGCTCCTTTGCCGAGGTCATCGAGGAACTCTGAACCGGGCTCAATACAACTGACCAGCAAGCGGTCTCTTGCTCGCGTGCACGCTACGTAGAGGAGGTGTCGCTCCGTTTCATAAATCGCCTCGAGTTCGGCCACATCACCGATTCCAGCCATCCTCTCTGACAGAGGTATGACATCCTCGTCGCACGCCATTACGGCAATCGCGCGGAATTCGAGGCCCTTGGCCGCGTGCATGCAAGCACAACGAATTTTCGTGCCCGCACCCTCAAGGCCAGCAGATCGAAGTGCCAACTCGGCACGGGGCAACTGGAGTTCGCTCCGCACCAAAACTCCAATTTCAGGTGGGGCGATACCTGCGGTCAAGCATTCCTTGATCCAGGCGCCGACGATCTGAGCCTCGTCGTGTTCGTCCTCGGCAAAAATCAACTCCGGTTCAGGTCCGTCAAACACTGAAACGGTGCCGCGGCGCCCTTCCTCCAAGCCGTCTGAATCCGTGATCGACGGCGGTAACAGCCTGTCCGCCATAGTGCGGATCTGGTGAGACGTCCGGTAATTGACCTTCAGGCAATGACTTCTTCCCCGAATGTCGAGGCCAAGCCTGACCCAGCTGAACGGCAACCGGAAAATCCGCTGGCCAATGTCACCCGCCAGGAACACCGCATCAGGCCTCAGAACTGCTACCTCGCCAAGAAATCGCACCTGCGGCACGGTCAGATCCTGCGCCTCATCGACGACGACATGTGCGAACGGCATGGCGACATCGGTTCGGACAAGGTCGGCCAAAGCACTGTAGATCATAGGGTGTGTGACCAACCCTCTTTCCGAGAGCGCGATCCGGATGTGCTCAAATACTGCCCACGCAGCTTCTCGCTGTTTCGGGCCAAGCCTCGTCCTGCGTCCAGTCCGCGGTATGTTGGCGTAGCTTTCCGCGCTATCGACGCCCCACGCGTCTACGAGCTCTGTCCATTCCTCCGAAAGGAATTCGCGCGACAGATCACCGCCAAGACCCGTAGCCTTGGCTGTATCGACGATTTCAGCGATCTCAGACTCATCGGCAATCGCCGGGTGCCCGTGGACGGATGCGTAGAGCTCAACTGCAGCTTCATCCAGCGGCCGCACATCGATCCGTTCCCTGAGCTGTGGGGTTGCCTCGGTAAGAATCGCGAGCTTTTTCTCCAAGGCTTCCGAAAGCTCGGCCGAGAATGTGGTGAGCAGGACGCGGGTCGCGTGATCCTGCTCCGCCAAATGAGCCGCGCGATGAAGTGCGACGATCGTCTTCCCAGTCCCCGCCGATCCAGTGACCCGTGTTGGTCCGGTGGCAGGCTTCTCGACCAATGCTCGCTGTGCGGGGTGAAGGAACACGGCCCATTTCTCGAACGGGGCATCCAATGCCGCCTGCAATTCCTCGATGTTGTCGAGCACGCGGAACCGCCGTTGGGAATCCGGATGAGCGAAGGCGTTGGTCGCTACAGCAGCGGGCTGTAGCTTGTGATCGGAGAGCTTTCCTCCGGTCGCATAATCATACAGCGCCTCGGCCGCCTCCGCGGGGAGGTGGTCGAACAAGCGGTCCAGCTCGTCCTCGACCATCTCTCGCACAGGCTGTAGCCAATCGCGCGGCACGCCAACATCGAGCATATCGTCATCGCTGAGGGACCAGAACGGCTGTGCCTGACCGGCGGGGGCAGGCTCATCTGTCGAGACGCCGGCAGTCCAGTCAAACAGTTTGCCTTCGGCCTTCTGTTCAATCACCTCAACGATCTGCATCGCGCCCGTGCGCTCGTGGCGGGTGATCTTGCGTCGCTCAGCCCAGGCATACGCATCGTTGTGGTGGCCGACATAGGCGAGCACCAGATCCTCGCCGTCGCGCTTCAGGATGATGCGAAGGTCGCGGGAGACCCGGGCGGACCACATGTCGGTGTCGGCCGCCCGGTTGATCCGTTCGAGGCTGAGTCCTGCCCCCTTGAGGTTCATCATCAGGTCGACCGTGGTGATCTTGACCTGCTTTTGCTCCGGATGCGCGAGCTTATCGAGCGCATCGGCGAAGGTGGAGGCGTAGATGAGGTTCATCACGCAGGCCTTTTTGGCGGTGCAGGTAAGCGCTTCCGCACACCATCGTCCGCGCGATAGGCCGCTTGGCGAGATCGTTCGGAGAGAACCAGTTGCTCCTCAAGGGCTGCAATTTCCTCTCTCGCCGAGAGCAGCTTCTTTTCGATTTTGGCCACCTGTCTATCGGCCTGCGCGCGCCATTGCTTGATCGAGAGCCCAGCCTGCCTCGCATCTTCCAAGCTCATAGGAAGCCCGTCAGCACCACTTGGGCCTCGCCGCTTACGCGCGGACCACCCGGCATTCCCACGTCCACCAAGGCCCACAAAGGAGCCATGGACACCCGCCCACCCTGATCCGCCAACGCCTCGGCTCTTGGGCAATTAGACCTCCAGCACCCGCATCACCTCGTCCCCGAGGTGGTTGATCACCTTCACTGCCACACGCCCGTCCTTCGGCCTCGCGAACGGCCGTGAGCGTGTCCGGTTCAGGCTCTCCCATGCGTCCGCGTCGATCTCCGCCTTCAGGGTCGTCTTCAGCGCCTTGTAGGGATCGTTCGCGCCGGGGAAGTAGGCGTGGCGGACGAAGAAGCTCTCGTAATTGTAGTCAGTGTCGATGAACCAAACGGCGATGTCGTCGGCATCGCCGCTTTCGATCTGGCCGCCCTTATACATGTCCACGCCGAGCACCTCGACGCTCACCATGTCGTCACCCTCGTCGTGCACCACGATGTCGGGATCGCCGAACACGGTGAAGAGGTTGCCAGCGCCGGTGTTGGCAAGGTCGGGCATGTGCAGGTCGGGGTTGATCCGCGCCTGAAGTACCGTGAGCGGCCCCATCTTGGTCAGCTCGCCCGCCAGCGCATCGAAGTTGAACGCGGCTGCGATCAGCAGGTCGAAGCCCGCATCCATCGCCTCGCGTGCGGCGGCAGTGAGGGCGGGGCGGCTGACGGTGCCGTATTCCGGGCCGACGAAGATCGCTGCGCGGCGGGTCGGGCCGGCCTCGGTCGCCTCCTCGTCCTCGGCCTCAGTCAACGATTTCTGCCGCACTGTGCCCTCGGCGAGGATGAACTCGCCCGGCCACAGCTTCATCGTCTCGAACACCAGCTTGTCGTCGCGCGCGCGCTGCTGCACGCCGGAGCGCTTGAGGTTGTCGAGCACCATCTCGGCAAAGTCCACGCGCTCGCCGCTCTGGCCCTTCTTCGCGCGGCCCTCGGCGGCTTCGATCTCGTCGAACAGACTGTCATCGACATCGACCGCGGGGACGCGGTGGGGGGAGAGGCTTTCGACCGTGAAAGGCCCTGCGACCCGCACCCGCGACTTGTCGTCATAGGGCTGGTCGTAGAGGTATTCGGTGTCGGCCTTGGCGGCGATGCTGGCGTCGATCTCCTTCTGGCGGGCGATGCGCTGTTCCCACCATTGGGCGTGAGCAGTGCGAGCCGCGTCAGGCCAGTCCTTGCCAGCCTCGCGCGGGATTTCCCATTCCTGCCATGCGGTGCCCAGCGCAGCGTTCAGCGCCTCGCGCAGCGGCTCGAGGCGAGTCTGGTAGTCTTCCCAGATCGTGTCGATCTCGGCGTTGTTGGCGATGCTCTTCAAGGTGATGTGCGGCACGCGCTTGTAGACGAAGCCCTGGCGCAGGCGGCCGTGGGCCGGGATGTCGCGTGGGGGCGTTCGTGTGACCTCGGCCTCTTTCATCTGCCCTTCGCGGCTGTCGGCGAGAAGATACCACGGATAGCGCGCGCCCATGATCCGCGAGCGGGCGAGGGCGAGGGCGACGCGGCTTGTGTCAATGGTGATCCAGCGCCGCCCCCATTGTTCGGCCACATAGGCGGTAGTGCCAGAGCCGCAGGTGGGATCGAGCACCAGATCGCCCGGATCGGAAGTCATTAGGATACAGCGCTGCACAACGAATTCGCTTGTCTCAACGATGTAACGCTTGTCTCGTGCGCCAGCAGTATCAGTCCAAGTCATATTGAGCTTGGTTGTATCATCATCCGACAATTTCATGACATAACGTAGATACTGGCCTTCGGGTTCAAGCCGATCTGCCTTGATCAGTCGATTGAGCTTTTCGGGGCTAGACGGGTAGCACTGCCCTCCAGCAGGTGGCCAATTTTTGCCCCTGTAGTGAACATTGAAGACGTCCTTAGCGCTAAACGAGGGAGGCCACATCGAAACCAGTCGAAATGGATCACCATCTGGGTTTCGTTCGAGTTCTTGTTTAGAGAACTTTTTGCGGCTTACTTCATCTTCCTGTCGCCAATTCCAGTGAAAATCACCGGAAATATCGATTTTCTTGAACAAACGCCTGAACTTCGTGTTGTTTTTATTCTTTGCGAACCAAATAAGGTAATCGCCCATGCGCTCCAAGTAGGTCGCGCCTAGCGGCATTGTCTTCTTGCGAAACCAGATCAATCCAATAAAGTTCTCATCTCCAAATACTTCGTCCATCAACGTCCGGACCCGGTGGACGTTTTCATCACCAATCTGGACGAAGATGCTCCCGCTCTCTGTCAATAGGTCGCGCGCGACCGTCAGTCGGTCGCGGAGATAGGTGAGGTAGGAGTGGATGCCGTCGCGCCATGTGTCGCGGAATGCCTTCACCTGTTCCGGCTCGCGCGTAAGGTGATCTGCTTTGCTTTCGCTCACCTTCGTGTCTGTCGTGGACCACTGGAAGTTGGAGTTGAACTTGATGCCATAGGGCGGGTCGATATAGATGCACTGCACCTGGCCCTTCAGCCCCTCGCGCTCGGCCAACGATGCCATCACCTTCAGCCCGTCGCCCAGGATCATGCGGTTCGACCAGTGCTGGTCATGCGCGTAGAACTCGGTGCGCGCTTCCGGGCTGACCCCGTTGAAATCGGCGAAGAGATCGAGCGTGTCGCCGGTGTCAGCGCGGGCCGAAGCGCGCTTCAAATCCTCGATCAGCGCCTTGGGGTGGATCTTCTCCTGAATATAGAGCGGCGGCGCTTCAACCACGAGGTCCGACCAGTCCGCCATATCCTTGCCGCGCCACACAAGCTGCGGATCGAGATCGGGATTGCGCCGCTCGTAGGCGACCTGGATGGGCCGCTTGACCTCGGGATCGAGGAAGGTTTCGAGCTCCGCCGTGGGTGCATTCTTCCGCGTCGCCTCGTCATGGGTGAGCGTTTCGACAGAGAGGGGCTTCTTGGCCATCAGGCGGGGTCCTTGTCAGGGCAGAGCGAGGGATAGCGATCGCGGAGGTAGGTCCAGCTTTCGGCCATCTCCGGCCAGTCGGCGAGAGGGGCGAAGGCGTTCTCGATCGACTTCTCGATGAAGTGATCGGGATGGACGAGGCTGGCGCGGAAGGCGGCGAAGGCATCGTCGGCAAGGCGCGCGAAGCCGGGCGAGGTCACAAGGTGGAGGGCGCGATTGCCGGAGGGCGAGAGGTGGAGATTGCGGACGGCGTCGAAGCGGACGGAGCGCCGCTCGATCTGCCATGCGAGCATCTGCTGGCGGGCGAGCTGGTAGAAGGGTTCGTGGAGGAAGTCCTCGAAGGTCAGCCCTGTATCGGCGCGCAGCGGGCCTTGAGGATCGAAGAGCTTGTCCGCATATCGTTCATTCCGCTTGCCCTTCTTGTCCTTCGACAGCTGGTGCTTGCGATACTCCTCGGTGTATTTCCACTCGATGAGGAGGAGCGTGCGCTTGCCGCTCGCATCGACGAAGGCGACCGCGGCGTCCGCAGCCGTGGCATTTGCACCCCGGCCGGGCGGGCGGCCATTGCACTCGTCGAGGAAGTCCTTTTTGTCCGGCCCGGTGTATTCGAAGGCGACGAAACGATGCGCGCCAGCGGCCGGATCTTCGATCTCCAACATGGTCGGTGGGGTGATTTCCAGCACGTGCCCGACCCACTTCGACAGCGCTTCCGGCTTATCGGCGAAGGGCATGAGGAAGTTGAGGCAGCACGCCTGCGACGACCTGCCGTGGCCGACGAAGGTGTGGAACTGGATGCCGAGCTCTTGGAAGAGGTTCTTCGTGACCTCGCGGATCGGCTGCTGCAAACCGTGGTAGCGGTCATCCCCTGCAAGGATGAAGGCGTGCTTGGGATGCTTCCTGAGGTCCGTGAATTCCCGGGTGTAGTATTCCGCCTGCACGGCCTGCTCGGTTGCCGCAAAGCGACACCGCCCTTCGCGCAAGCCCCTCGTCAGGTCGCTCATGACTCGTCCTCCAAGCGGAGGTGTGCTGCTGAGGCCGCCACATACTGCTCCGTCTTGGTAACCAGCCATTCTGCCGCGGCTGCGATCTCCGACTGGTTGGACCAGTCGACGTCGCGGTTGGCGCTGAAGGGGTAATCGGGGTTGCCAAGATCGACGCCGAGCAGGGCGGCCAATGCTTCCGAGGCAGCCTCGATCCGTGGCAAGGTGACTTCGCCGCCCTGTCCTCGCCCTCCGCGCAGAAAGATACCAACGCCGGATTTGGAGACGTAGCGGGACACAACAATGCCTGTGCCGGGGACCTGCCGCCAGCGCACCGAAGCGCCCGGCCCGACGCGAGCGTCATTATCTACTGCGGGGTCAAGCTCGCGGTAGACCGACCACAGTGAATCGCGGCGTTCGGCGACCTCAGGCGAAGTCGAGGAAACGGCAGCCCGCGCCGACGTGCGGAGCGACTTGTCCCAACTATTGGGCTTCTCGATCACCTCGAACAGGGGTGCAAGCGGGCTATCGCCGATCTGCACGACCCGCAGTTTGACAGCGAAGAAGGAAAAGGTCTCATCGGTGTGCTGGTTCAGCCAGCGGATGGCCGAAAGGTGCTCTTCGCGGAAAGTGGGGGCGAGCCAGATGACAACCTGAGCGTCGAGGCCGGCAAGGTAAGTCATGATCTGACCAAGATGGTTATGATCCGACGCCTCAAGCTGGTTCTCTATCAGAACGACCGACTGATCGGTCGGATTGGCTGCCAGGATGTCAGCGGAATAACGCCCATTGCGGACCTCGCGGCCGGTTAGCTCCAGCGGGATGCCAAGTGCGTCCGACAGCCGATCGAGATTATCCGCGAGCCACGGTGTGAAATCGTGCGCTTCATGCCCCCAGGCCATCCGCGCCTCGACATCCACGAGCGTGCCGAAGGTTATGCCGGCGGCCGTCATGCGAGTTCCTTCGCGTTGCAGGCTTTGTCGATCCACCGGCGGATGACGTTCTCGAACTCCGTCTGAATGGTCCACTTGTCAGTGAACTCCGCGAAATCCCAGCGGCCCATCGTGCCAAGATTGTTCACTCCTGGAACCCAGTAGGTGAGCATTGTCTCGGCTTTGTCCTTGGCGTCCTCGTTGCGGAACCCCTTGATCTCGACAACAAGATTGAGCGGATCGTCCGGGCCATGTCCGTCATCAATCCGCAGGATGAAATCTGGACGATACCGCCGGGCTTCCCCGCCCGCGCGATAGGGCACTTCGAAGCCGAGGTTGTGGTTCTTTACCCAAGCCAGAACCCGGTCATGGCTGTCGGCAACACGGCAGAATTCGGTCTCCCAATCACTGTCGGTCACCGCATAATTGATGTGACACTTCGGCCCAGTGGCATAGCGATCCTGGCTGGTATTGAAGCCGACATGCCGCGTCGAACCCTCGCGGTTGTATGGGTCGAGCATAGCAAGGACACGGTTCCCGCCAGCGGTGCCGCGAGTGATGGCTGCCATAATCCGGTCCGCGACCCGGTCGGCGATCTCGTAGTAGAGGAGCTGAGCAGGCTGCGTGTTGCCTTTGCAGACCAGATGATCGGCCATCCAGCGCCTTACAATCTTGCGCATTTCCATGATCAGCGCCGGGTTCGGCACCTCGCCATCTTCCGTGAGGCGTCGGCGTACGATGCGATCAGCGAGGCGTAGCTGGATCGTGGCTGGGCGGGTGTCGGCCAGATGGTCGAGGGTCATTTCGGCCTGCTCACCGATGATGCCCGATGCGATCGTCTCAGTCGCCCCAACAAGATCGGGGGTCAGTTCAAGCGTGGAATCGTCGGTGAACTGGGCGCTTAGCGTATCGCGCGGAAGCTCAGTTCGATAGCCTTCGACCCTTGGAAAGCGGATTTCTGAATGGTCACGATCCGGGCTGATCGCCTCGACCCGAACCATTGGCGGCGGGGCCTTGATCTTGGCCGAGACAGGTTGAGCCGTGAAATCGAATGGAATGCCGAAGATATCAGCATATTCAACGTCGAACTTGCCCTCAGCGTTGGGCTGATATGATACGCGCCGAAGCGCTCGGCCAATTACCTGCTCGCACAGAAGCTGGGTGCCAAATGCCCGGACTCCCAGAACATGGGTAACCGTGTTGGTGTCCCAGCCTTCGGTCAGCATCGAAACCGAAACTACACATCGAATAGATTCGCCAAGCTTGCCCGGCCGACCAACTGTGTTCATCACTTCTCGAAGGATGGTCTCATCTGTCAGCTTGTCTGCAGCGCCGTAGCCCTCGCGTTGGATGATTTCCTGCCGGAACCGCTCGATCTCGTCCGCGGCTGCCGCTTTGAATTCCGAGCTTACCGCTTCGCCGCTTTCGAGCTGATGGCTGTCGATCAGCAGCGTCCGCATCTTCGGAAGTGCGACCTGATCGGCATCGAAGTTACGAAAAAGCGGGCACTTGCCTTGCTGTAGGTTCCGGTTCCCGTCGGCGTCCTCAATGTGATAGCCGGCGATATAGTCGTGCACCAGTTTCGAGGTCGCGGTATTGTTGCACACGACGATGAATACGGGCTCCACACCCAGATTGTGCTCGCGCCATTGGTCGAATGTTTTCTCGTAATGGCCGTAAAGAGCGTCGATCGCGGAAAGGAGCTCGTTGGGCAGCTTCTGAGGGTCGTCAAAGCCGCTTTTGCCCCTGCCCTTCTTTGGCAGCTTCTTCCCGACATGATCCCAAAGATTCCGAAACATCGGGGTGTCGCCACCTTCGACGTTGTCCATGATGGGCACGCGCGGCAGCTTGACGATCCCACATTCGATCGCATCCATGAGGGAAAAATCGCTCATGACCCAACCGAATAGCGAGCCCTCGCGGTAGCCCGATCCCTTTAGGAAAAAGGGCGTCGCCGACAGATCATAGACCATGTTGATCCCGAGCGTACGCTTCGCGGCTTCAATGCCGGAGATCCAAAGTCGAGCTGCTTCATTCGCCTTATCGGCTTCTTCCTTGAGCTCCCCCTTGAGCTCCTTCTGCTCCTCCTCGCTAAGCGGCCGCTCGCGGTAACAATGATGGGCTTCGTCGTTCAGAACGACGATGTTCTTCATCCCCATGAGCGGGCCAGCAACGCGCCTCAGCATCGCCCCGTCACTTTCCGGCTTCGACTGCGTTGCAAGGGCGGCCTGCTGAACCTTGTTCAGGCTCAACTCGTCCTTCTTTTTGAAGGCATGATAATTGGTTATGACGATCTTGGCTTGGCCCAGATCGCGCAGCATATCCTCGGGGACGATGTGCCGGGTGCTGTAATAGCTCTCGCTGTCGTTGGGCTGAAGCACCCGCAAACGATCCTTGATGGTGATGCCAGGTGCGACGATCAGGAAGCCCTTTGAGAACTTCTCAGCGTTTGGGTGGCGGACCGCGTTCAATGTGTGCCAGGCAATGAGCATGGCCATGACAGTGGTCTTTCCCGCACCTGTAGCGAGCTTCAAGGCCAGACGCACCAGTTCGGGATTCGAGGCTTCATTCGCCGCGAACACGTGCTCCCAATAACGCTGCGCTGTGGCCAGCTTAGCCTTGCGTCCTTTATGCGCGGGTTTGCCCGCGACTTCAGTGAGCCAGATGACAGTTTCGACTGCCTCGATCTGACAGAAGAACGGAGGCAACGGCATTTCGCCAGATCGCCAATGCCGAAGCAGCCGCGCCGTTGTCGGGGTTACCTGCCATTGGGTTTCCGGCAATTCACGCCACGACGCGACCGCCTGCCTGACGCCGTTGATGATTTCGGTCGGGTCGTAGACGTCGCCCCTATCGTCACTGAAGAACTCAGCCTGCGATTGCGCCTTTCCTCTACTGGTCCGGGCCTTCGGGATCGGCGTAGTCAAGTCGCTTCTGCGGCGCCCATGAAGAACCAGTCCAGTAGGCTGCCCATTATCATCAAGCTGCCAATGCCGATCAGGATTGGCATAAGGCGAATTGAGGATCGGACTATCGAAAAATGCCTCGCTCATCGTGCCCCTTCCGCACCCAATCTCGATCTTTTCATAATTGCTCCAATGACATCAATCCGATGCGTACAGCAACCCTGCTGGGCAAGGATCACGCGAAACAGCATATTCATGGTGTACCAGAGAGCTTCTGATGGGTGTCCAGCGCCACCAAATTCAAGGCCAATCGGTCGCGCATTACCTTACGCAGCTCCTCCGGCCCCTCGATCCGAACCTCGCCGCCCCAAGTGAAGAGGTGCTCGGCGATCTCGCGCAGGCCGCCGGAATTGAACCGTATGACCAGCTCCTCGCCGTCCTGCTCGATCACCTGCATCGGGTGGAAACGCCACTTGCGCGCGCGTTCCGCACTTCCGGGAGCAACGCGCAGGACGATTTCGTGGCCCTGCTCGCGCCAGATGCCGAAGCTTGCGCTCATCCACTGGTCGAGGTCCCAATCCTCGCCCGCCGCGCCGGGCTGATTGCTGACACGCGCCTCGGTGATCCGATCGAGGCGGTATGGCGCAGGTTCGAGATCGCGGCCGGGAATCTTGCCGATCAGGTAGGTCGCAGAGCCGTGGATGAGGCCGAGCGGGATCACCCGCCGCCACTTCGGCTCCACTGCACCATCGGCGAGGTAATCGAATTCGAAGCACATCCCTGCCATCATCGCGCCCTGAACTTGCGCAACGGTCTCAGGCGAGTGTTCGATCATCGGACCAGCGGGGACATGATGTCGCTGAAGGCGGACAAGCGGATCGAGGTCAGGTGCCATGCGGCTTTTCACCTCGCGCCTGAGCCCCGCCTGCACCTTGCCGAGAAGGCTTTCGAGCAGCGTTGCTTGCGCCGATCCCGCCTTGCGCGCGGTATCGGCGAGCGACTGCAGGGCGGCAATCTCGGCGACATTGGGCTGAGTGAAAGTAGACGGCAGCGCGCCCGGGATGCGGAAGCGTTTGTGACGGTCGTCGACGCTCTCCTCAAGGTCGAAATGGACGAGGATGAGATCACGCAGCCGCTCGGCGGTGCGGCGGTTGGCACCGATCACCTCGGCCATTTCATCAAGCGTCAGACCTTCGGCGCTTTCTCCCAGCGCCTTTACCAGTGTCAGCAGCCGGTCGAGCTTTGCGTTACGTGCCATCAGCGACCCGCAATCTTGCCGTCTGAGCAACTGAGGCTAGCTTTGTCGAACGCAACTTAGGATCGGATCGTCGTCTCATTATCTGCCCCTTCAATTGCCGGCCAGAGCTCGCGCGACGGCAACCATCGCCCAGGTGTCGCGTGCGCAATAGGCCTTCAGAGCTTCTTCCAGCGCCTCACGCCGCAGCGGATCGCACGCCGGATTGGCAGCTTCGAACCATGCGGCCTGCGCATCGCCCCCGTCCTTCACCTCGAGTGCGCCGTAATCCAGTTCGGCGGCGATAGTGGGAAGCACCGCCTTGATCGACCAGCTGCCGCGCTGGTCGCGGTGATACCAATTGTTGCGAGCAACCGGCAGGAGGTCGACCGTCGCCTCGGCCATGGCTTCGAGGCGCGGGGCGAGATCGGGGAACGAAGCCGCCAGATCGCGCAACACGCTGCGCTCGAAGGCCGCGTTGTAGACGATGATCGTCGCACCCGCGGGGATGTGCTCCACCAACGCCTCAGCACAGGCCCGGCGCGGATCGGTGCCGTCACAGCTCAGGAACTCGTGGTGCGTCATCCGCCCGCCGCGCCGCTCGAGGTGGAGCGAGAACTGGAACGGAATCTGCTGATAGGGGCGCGTGCCGACCCAGCGCGGAACCGCAGGCGCGACGGCCTCGAAATCAAGCCAGGCGCGGGGCCAGCCCCATCCCGCCATCGCCTTGCGCGCGCCTTCGACGTCGTGGAACGGGATGCCGTCGCGGGTGGCGGCGAGGATGCGGGCGTGCCGGTCGTTCAGGTCGGCTTCGGCCAGATCGAGCAGATCCTCGACCCCGCGCTCCAGCCAGCGCTTGCCGCCGCCATTGGGGAGCACGGTCACGGGCCATTCCGGGCCCTGCGGCAGGTCGCGGCTGCAATAGGCGGCGAACTCGCAGGCGAAAGGCGCGCTGCAATGACCGCCCATCTCCCGCTCGGGTTCCTCGCCGGACAACGTGGCGCGCGCCTCGGCAACGAGCGCCGGGCGGGTGGCAATAGTGCCCTCCAGCTCTGCAAGCAGATCGGCATCGGTGAACAGCCCGGCATAATCGCCCTCTCGGTTGAGGACGAAGCTTGTGTCGATATGGCGGATGGCGGCGCGTTTCAGTTGGATCCCCGCCTCGCGCATCACCCAGACCTGCGTTGCGAGATCGCCGCGGTGGTAGTCCTTGACCTTGCCCGAGCTCTTGACCTCGGCCGCCGCCCAACCCCCACCTTCGACCTTCTCCAGCACATCGACGCGCACCAGCACGCCATCATGTTCGAAAGTCGCCTCGAAGATCGGGCCGGGATACCCGCCCGAAATGAGCGCGGAAGTCTTGGCGAGCGCCTCGGACAGCGACGGCGGATCGACCATCACGCCGCCCGGATGAAGCGCGCAGGCGATCTCGCCCACCGCATTGCCGGTGGCAAAGCGCGCCTCGGCACCCTGGTCCTGCTCGGCCAGCTCAGGGCGATGCGTCGCCAGCCATAGCTTCTTGGGGCATTGCTCGAAGGCGGTGATCTTGGATTTGGAGAGGCCGAAACGGCGGGTAGCGGTGCGAGTCTGCGTCATGGTCCGTTTCCTACAGCGATGATGCGACAGAAACGGTCATGTATTCCTCGATCACGGGATTGTGCGGCATGGCTCGGACTGGAGCGATAGTGTTCGAGAAACACAGCCCCGACAAGATTTATCTCTTGTTACCAGATGCTTCTTTAAAGCACAGGGGCCAATGACCGACATCGGCAGCAAAGGGATGCATCTGATGAGACTAGTCCTCGGGATCGACGCGGCACGGACGGACAAGAACCCATCACAACAGTGGCTCGATCAAGCTATCTGCGATCAAGGTCGAAAATCTTCTTCAGAACATTGACGGTGGAGGGTTGTTCGACAAAATTGACGCCGACCCAGCGAAAGGTCGCATCTATGCCTTGGTTCTCCGCGATGTTCTGAATCATCTCAAGGCAGTCTTTATACATGGCATCGATTACTGGTTTGAATGCCTCACTTTCGAGCAACCAAGGGTTTTCTCCAAGAACGAACCTGATTGCGGGGCTGCCGTCGCTTTCACAAGCCTCCCAAGTCACCCCTTCCGATTTCAGCAGATCCAACTTGTCGACTAGCGCCTTTGCAACCTTTCTTATGGCTGCGCCGTCAATGTGGTAGAAGCCAAACTCCAATGCACTAATTGGCAGCATCTCTTTAGCGGCTCGCGATTTCATCACCTCCGTTGACTCGTCGTCATGGAAGTCCCCCGTGGCCTCTGCGCGCAATCCTGTGAAAGAATGATGGTGCCTGGCAAACTTTCGGGAGCGCGGCCTTTCATTGTGTTCAGGATCAAGACGTTACTGTTATCCTCGCCGGGCCAAAAGACATTGTAGATTCGGCTACGGATTTCGTCAGCGTTGTGCAGAATCGCACTCTCGTACTGTTCCAGCGCCTTCTTTCCATTGGCCGCGGCAGTTCCGACCATCACCCGCACATCGGCGCAGTAATCGTCCAAGCGGGCAGCCAGATGAAAACGATAGCGCTCAGCCGCAAACGGTCGCCACCCCCCAGTGTGATTAACGCCACCAATGCCTTTAGGCGAGCCACAGGGAAGTCCTCCGCCCACGTGAGAACCTGTCAGCTTGACCCGGTGCTTTCGGATCCGGCTCCCGACACCTTCCGGCTTACGGCTGTCCGCTGCCGCAATGCCGACATAGAATGCCTTTTGCGGATGATCGATAGCCAGCATGTAGACCCCAAAGTGGGCGTCGAAATTTGCGACCTGCAATTGCGGCAACAGGGCATTGCGGTGGGAACGAAAAGTTGCCCTCGGGCGGCGCGGTGATTGGCCTTGGCCGGGCACTTGATGATAGACGAACGGGTCTGGCCAGTGGGTGTTATCCACCGGCACTGCATAATGGTCGCTCAGCGCGACCGGGCAGCCAAAAATCAGGTCCGGCAAGGCTTTGTCCTCAACGTCAAGGTTCAACTCGAGCGGCTTGGCGCTCAGCGGAATCGATAGCACAGGCCCGATACTTGTAATTGATGACAAAACTCGTCAATGATTGACGCCCTGCGGTCAAAGATCACCAAACAGCAAGGGTTCAAGCCATGGAACTTGCAGTCTTTGCGGAAATTCTGAGCCACTTCCCGCAATCCCCCAAAACAGCCAAGACGGTCAAGCAACTGGCCGCCACCTGGCCATTCGGAAAATCCGAGCACGCAAGATTGCGGCACCTCTACCGCTGCGTGGACGAACTGAGTGCGGACAAATCCGCGGTGGGCGAATTTGTGATCAAGATCCCCCGGCCCGATGGGGCAGGGCGCGATGAGGCTGCGCGGGTTTACCTTAACCTGCCGGCCATTGCCGATTTTTTCATGAGCGACGGGATTGCGCTGCAACTTCTGCTGGGCCGACGTGCGATCAACCCCGCGCTGGTCGAGGCAGGCGCCGTCGAGGCGGACGCAGCCGAACAGCTCGCCCGCGCAAGACTTGGCGGAAGTCGCAGCACCACCGGCACTCTGGCCAACAAGCTTCGCGTCGTCCCTGACGGTATCAGCCGCATGCTTGCACGGATTGATCCCGAAGTGCTGCGAGCGATCCTTGAGGGTCTGGTCCGCCAGAAGATGGTCGAATTCGACTACCGCTCGTCCAAAGGCAAACTGTCGCGCAAGCGGATGGGGCCGCTTGGGCTCGTCAGCAAAGACGGTTCGATCTACCTCGTGGGGCTCGCAGGCATTGAATCCATTCCTCGCGCTGCTCTCCCGCTCCACCGCATGAGCAACGCGCGGATCGATATACTCGCACCTTTCCACCACGCGCCA
Source organism: Erythrobacter sp. RANMB8 (assembly GCF_056848235.1). Classification (NCBI taxonomy): domain Bacteria; kingdom Pseudomonadati; phylum Pseudomonadota; class Alphaproteobacteria; order Sphingomonadales; family Erythrobacteraceae; genus Erythrobacter; species Erythrobacter sp. RANMB8. The sequence continues at coordinate 6,268 of NZ_JBREHG010000019.1, read as the reverse complement.
TTCGATATTGATGCATGGCTGGAGAAGACAGGTCAGATGAGCCACCCGCAGGGCGATGCCGATAAGACAATCCGCCTCGAATTCCTCGTCGCGCCAGAGGCTCTCTGGCACTTTGAAGAACGGCCGCTTGGACCGGATCAAGCAATTACCGCTCCGACCAGCGAGGGGGCATGGCACCACGTCACCGTAACGACGAAGCACTGGCACACGCTCACCAGCTTCCTTGCCTCGTTCGGTCCCAACATCAAGGTGTTGGGACCGAACGAAGTGCTTGAAGGTGATAACGGCATCATTACCTGGGCAAGACAGATGGCGAGCCTATATCCCTAGCTCGCGTCCGGCCCCGCCCTGCATGCGCCCGGCTCAGTAGGTGTAAGCCGATACGGCATACCAGGTCGGCCAGTCCTTCTGCGCCATCTGCATTGCGTGAAATTCACTGTGGGCCCAGTATGGAATTTCCTGACCGGAGCCACTGCCATTCGGTTCTTTGCTCATCTTGACGCGGTAGCGCTTCATCAGTGACCTCATCCAATAGGGTTGCGATGTCGGCATCCAGATCGACGCTGCCCGTGGTGCCTCACCTCAATGAGTACAAACCAAGCCAGCGCGACTCGCCCTATGGCGACGATCAGTGACAAATTTCGTCGTTGATTTGCTTTCAGTTCCTGAGCCCGCGATCAGCGCAATTGCCGCGGGTCGAAGTAATCTTCCGGCGTGGTAAGGAAGCGTCTCGTATCAGTCGCGATCCAGGCCGAGTTCTCATCGCCAGGCACGATGGGCGGTCCCCAAAGAAGCGGCGTGGCGGGCAACTTGATCCGGCCAGCGAAACTGATCGGCACCCCCGGAACAAGATAGTAGCGCAGGCGCCAATCCATCATCTTGGCTCCGGTTGCCCGGTAATCCCCGAAGGATAGGACATTCACACCAGACAGCCCAAGCGGCTGTTTGGTGTAGCCTTCGACAAACCCGCAGGACCGTGCCTCTTCCACTCGAAGGGCGCGCATGAATTCAAGCCTTTTGCGCAGGTGGCCGCGAACATCTGGATTGGCTTTGCGCCACCATTCAAGCATGGAGAGCCCGCCGGCCGGCCGCTCCTCCGAAGTGAAGAAGGTGTGGTAAGGCCTCCCCCGCACGCGGACCCGAATGATCGGCGGTTGCCCCGGCTGCTGTCCGCCCAGTGCCGATTCAATCGCCTCGCGATGATAGACCCACATGTCCTGCCAAGAGGGAAAAAAGCCTGTCAGATAAATCGTTACACTGATTGTTTGAGCACCATGGGTTCCGGCGCAGCGCTGCAAATGTCGCCGTGCGGCACGAAGCCGCCGCCCGATGTTGAAATCACTGTTGACCACGACCAGCAAGCGTGGTCGGCACTCTCCGTGATAACGATTCGGGATCGTGTTCCAGTCGTCCCACCCTGGCAAAACGAGACCGCCAGTCTCATCGTCAAATTCGCGTAACGGAACACGATCCAGTGCTTCTTCGAGCAGATCGCCTTCCGGATCTTCGGCATCGTAGGGATCAGGCTCTGCGCCCACCGCGAACCATTCTTCCATTACACCCCCCAGCTTGAATCGCCCCTGAGTTTATCCAGGAATTATGCGCGGTCCTTGACGCTTTCAATCGAGACAACCTTGAGACCTTGGACAGGTTTCAAGAACTGCGCCCACTGCACACGATCGTATTGATCTCTTGATGAAACCCGACAGGCTCAGGGGTAAACCAGTAATCAAGGAAGGCTTCGACAACCTCCGCAGATGGCAACTCGACATCATCTTCATCGAAGGTCTTTACCAGCAACACATCGGGTTGGGCCGCGGTCGAGCAATCGACCTCAACAATCGCATAGTGCTTGAGGGTTTTCGCAGTAGGCCCGTGACCAGCCTGGCGGATCACCGTCACCGCCGCCCTCATACGGTTATCCGGGGCCGGCTCAATCGTGTCCTCGACGAGAGCAGTAATCGCGGTGGGGTTGCAGTCGATCTGCCTCAATGAGGGGGCAAGCGGCTTGCTGCACAGCGCCCCTCGGGTTTCATAGTCGGACACGGCACGCGGATAAGAGACATACGCCGCCGCAAGCACGCTAATGACAAGGCCCAACAGGGCGAAGCCAAATCTCTTGTTCATCAAGAACGCCTTGATAAATCGGTTCCCCGGCGGTCGCCCCAAGCGACGCTCTACCTCATTGTCTGCTCCCGTAACTCGTGTGCAGAGGTCTGCCGGCAGCGGATCAGCGGGCGGCTTCTCATGTTGCTCGATATAGTGCGCGAATACCTGCAGCACCCGCGATCCACTCGCGGCGCGCTCGGCATGGTCGCGCTGATGAGGGAGCCCGCACAACTCAAGCGCTCGGCGGATCGCCCAGAGTTCAGGTCCACGCTCACCATTATGCTTGCGCGTTGCCTGTGCGGCTCCCATGCCCTGCTCTGGAGTCATTCCATCACCAGTTGCCAGTCGAAGAGCAGAAGGTCTTCCATCGCCATCTGACAGTCGATCCGCCACGCACAGCCAGTCAGAGCTTCAAGGTCCTCGATTGCCTTGAAAAGCTTGCTACCCGACATGTCCTTATTGTCTTTGCCTCGGGCTTCGGCCACCGCCAGAACAACTTGGCCGTCTTCCCAGATCGGTTTGATATTCAGCACATATTTTTCGGGGAGCCCAGGCAAAGCGGCGTTGGCCTCGCAGGTGTAGATTGCCACGAAGCTGCGTCCCAGCAGCAGGGAGACAGGATAGACAGTGCTCGCACTGAGACAGTTGCGAAAATCCCGCCCTGCTGCCCGGAGCTGAGGAATGGAGCGCAGCCACTCCAAACGCGGATGAGGAATATCAGGAACCTCGACTTGCCCTCGATAGCGCAGGATCCGCCGCTTGAGCAGTGCCATCAGGTCCGAGAACTCACCGAAACGACGCAAGGGCAGCTCGTTAGGAAGAACTCGGGGTGCGCGCCGTGCAAGGGAACGGACAATCCTGTCTAGGGCGATGATGTCTCGCGCTGATCCACACAGGCAAGCCGCCCGCCGCGTCAGCCAATGCAGATCGTGTGAGTCTGCAAACTGCATGTTTCTTCGTACCCGCAGATGCCGCCCTCTTCTCGCAGCATCGAGCGCAACCTTGCGGCTATAGCCCTGCAACAGCAGTCGGTTGAGAATGCCGATCGCAAGAGCCCGGAGCGGTCGGCTCTCCTTCAGCGCGGCCTTAAGTCCCGGTGCGATGGCTGTGCCCGGCCCCTCTACTTTAGCCAGCACCCCCTCAAGGATCAGATCATCTGGGGCAGAGACCAGGAACTCAATAGCCTCGTCTGCCTCCATGTCGGTCGTCGCGCATTCGAGATAAGCGAGGCTAGCGAGCAACCGCATGCGACTGGCGCACGCCAGAACCTGCAAGAGGTGGCCGCCACCAGAGCTGAACACAATCCGCTTCACGTCGGCATTGACCGGCAAGGTCTGGCAATCTTCCGCCAAAAGACCGAGAAACTGAAGAAGCGGATTCAATTCCGGCTCACTGCTTGGCGGCCTTCTGAGTCCCACCACCCCGGCAATCTCATTGTTCATCACGCCACTCACATTGCCACTCCTTGCGTCTGCGATGTCGCAGCACGGGAGGCATTGAAGCACCAATTATTGACAAGATTGGTCAAGGGTCAGGCGTGACCAGGGGAGAGCGCACCTCCCCAGCGCGAGCAGCGGCACCTGAATTCGCGAGGGCGCGTTTGGCATTGCGCTGCCCTATTGGCATCAACGTGTTAGGATAACCGGCAATCCCTTAACACGTTGCCGGTGTCATGTTAGCGTCGGCGTCAAGGCGGCGGCAGGCACCCACCCAACCTGCTCTACACCGGATGGGCAACGCCTCTGCTCTGTCCGAAATTTGTATACGTGGTTCAGACGCTCAACCTTGCTCGGTTTCCGTCGGTTCACACCGCAAGGCGCTTCCTGTGCTTGTCGATGGCGGCGATGACCTCGCCCGAGAAGGGGAGGTGCGTCTTTTCCTGATCCCAAAGCGCGTCGAACCGCTCGACGGTTTCCTTTGCCGTCGCGATGACGAGGCGCGAGGGCAGCCGCGCCTTGTCCGCGATCGTCTCCAGTTCGCGGTAGGTGAAGGACTCCCATTCGCGTGAGCGGTGGAATTTGAGGGCGGAGTCCTCTTCGGGGATGTAGGCGATGGTCGAGAGAAGATCGTATGCCGGCGCCAGGATCGGCCGACGCTGATCGGGGTAGATCAGCGACCAGTTCTTCAGATGCATGTCACCATTGCCGATCAGCACCGAGTAGGTCAGGCGGCGGACGAATTCGACCGCGCTTGCCTCATCGGCTTCGATCGCGAGGACCGACAGGATTTGGCGGTAGCTCGCGTTCTCGTATTTGTCGTCGGCGTAGACCCCGAAGACTTGCGCGAAATCCTCGATATGGACGGGTCCGGCATCGGTCCGATCAAAACGGCGGATGGCATAGGCTGACGCCCCGTATCGGATGATCCCATCGGGCAATCCGTCGATCGCTTCGAGCGGCACAAGGTCGATGTCCGGAACATCGATCCCGAGCTTGGCGGCGAGGCTCATGGCGGCGAATTCGTTTTCCGGAACGTCGGGATGGCGGGCAGAGGGAAGCTTGACGATCCAGTCGCCGCCTGTGCCGCTCACCGGAATGGTGAGGCCGCCATTCTTGCCCCTGTTCTTCAGGGCCGAGAATTTGAGTTGCACTCCCGCGAGCGAGAAGCGCAGAGCACGCTTGGCGTCTGCGACCACCCCTTCTTCGTCCGGGTCGGCGGGCTGCACGCCGCGCGCCCCGGCGGGCATGGCCTTGACCGCGCCTGGCAGGTCACCGCCAAGCTGCGCGAGAAGGAGATATTCGCGTACCGGCTTTATGCCTGCGCGCCGCGCAAGATAATCGCGCAGCGCCCCTTCGGGCAAAAGGTTCGAGAAGAACGGCTCGATCTGTGTCTGATAGACGCGAGGCGCGTTGATGATCGCGCCATACTGGTCCCGGTAGGCCAGCGAGAGCGTCGGGCGCTCCTCGTCGGAAAGGTAGGCCTCATCGAACGTGAAGATGCTGCGATCGCCATCGAGGCGCGCAAGCGTTCCGATGCGGCGATCATGGAGGAGTATGTCGAGGGCGGCTGCATCAATCATCCGTCATCCTCCTCGAGCCGGTAGGCGGGACGCTGGCGTGCAGCCTCGAGCAATGGCGCATGATGCACTTGGAAATTGCGGAAATGCCGGAGCGCCGATGTCGCCTCCTCAAGGCGTTTGGCGAGAGCCGCCACCCCGCCCTGCCCCTCGATGATCGACGTCAGCCGCTTCGCCGGCTGCAAGGCCTCATCGAGCGCCTTCAATTGGGCTGCATCGAATTCCAGTCTGGGGATGCTCCGGATCGCATTCTGGAAGTCTTCAACCTGCGGGAGGAGGTCCGGGAAGTTGGCTTTGATCCGTTCCGCGATTTGCGCCTGCTGGTTGAGCAAGCTCAGCGCGCGGCTTGTCTCGACGCTCGTGCCATGGGCGCGCACCGCGCCTTCGACAGCGGGCAAAGCCTTGCGGGGCACGAGCGTGATCTCGAGCCCGAGCGCACGCGCAATCTCGAAAAGGCTCGAAAGCTTGAGATCAACCGCGCCCTTTTCGATTTTGGAGATATGGCTCTGGGGCAAGCCAACGCGCTGCCCAAGCGCATTCTGGGTCAGCGCCTTTGCGATGCGTGCCTCCCGAAGGCTGGCCGCTATTTCTTCGATGCCCACGTTCATTTATCTGTCCTAGTATATGACCCCTAGGGTCTATATGCTAACGCATATCATGTAGCCCACGAGAGGATCAATCAGAATATGCTCAAGCATATTTTCAGGATATGCTATATATTTTGGCATATTCCAAATCCCGATTGGCGCGTCCATCTTGACTTATCGGCAGGAGAGGCGTGCCAATGATCCTTTCCTCTGCCCCGCCCCGCGCATCTCCAGCACGCGAACGATGCAAAGCCGCCATCTACACCACGATTTGAGCCGAGACGGCTCCCGACCAGACCCGGTCGTTCAGGGCTGCGAGATTGAACGTCCGCATTCGCCGAAAGCCGCCATGCAGCTTTCGGGATCACGCACTGGTCACGCCCATGACCGCAGATGGGTGGAATTCGGAATGGCGGCTATTGACCGTCGCTCAACGCTCCGTCTTCGTCCCAATAGCGCCATTCGTCAGTCACTTCACCTTGTGCGTATGTGCCCTCGGCAGCGATCTTGCCGTTGTCATGATAGTCACGCCAGAGCCCGTCTTCATGACCATCGG
>NZ_JBREHG010000018.1:0-51359 GCF_056848235.1 Erythrobacter sp. RANMB8 | reverse complement strand
AGGTGATCGAACCCAGCAGCGAGTGGGTGCTCAGCTTGGTTTCAAGCGAACGACCGAGCGGATCGACGAGGCCGATGTCCGGCACGTTGAAGTAACGATACTTCAGGCCGACGTCCCACGAATCGCTCAGCGGTGCACGGATGCCCGCCAGCAGCTGCCAGGCGAGGCCGGTGTCCGAATCGTTCCAGACGCCCGGGCCGTTGGCGTTGACGCGGCCGTCCATGTCCACGCGGGCCACACCGATACCACCGCCGGCGAAGGCCTGCAGGCCATCATCCGAACCGAAATCGAACAGGCCGTTCAGCATGAAGCTGAGGGCGTTGACTTCGCCCAGTGCTTCGCGGGTGCCGGTGAAGGTCGAGAAGCCGCCCGGAACGTTCGGGGTCGGATTGAGGGCGAGGCCCTGGTTGCCGGCCTGCACGTCCTGAAGGTCAGCAGCGCGGTAGCTGGTTTCGGCTTCGAGGCGGAACGCGCCGAAATCGTAACCAACCGTCGCACCGAAGTCATAATCGGTGTCGTAGTTGGCTGCGGCGTTGGCGTTCACACCATTGACGTCGAGATTCTGGTCTTCGACGATCATGACGCCGCCATCACCCTGAATGTACCACTGGCCTTCACGGGCCATGGCGGGCGTGGTCAGCGCGGTCGAAGCCATCGCCATTCCGATGACGAGTTTGCGCATTCTAGTATTCCCCTTTGTATTGGACTTGAGGCACCGGTCGTCTCTATCTTTTCCACATGCCCGAGGCAAGCTAACAATGCCCCGCCGGTGTTGCAAGAATGCCGCTATGACAGCGATGTGTTAAAAATTGCAACGCAGACTCATCGTGCGGCGGATCCCCGCTCCGCCGTCCTTGTCAGGCAGGCGGTGCAACGATGCCCATTTCGCGAAGCACTTCGAGCAGAGATGAAAGGGCTGCGCGGGCCTCGATATCGACAACGGTTCCCCCGACCGGTGCCGGAACAGGGGCCGAGGTCTGCCAGCCGTCCCGGAACAGCAGGCTCTGGCCGGAGGCGAGATCGAACAGGCGCATTCCTTCGCGCGGGGGCACCAGGTGCCATGCGCCGGCGACCTGTACCGCGATGCGATCATGCGCACCCATTCGGCGCCCGTGCGGGTCTTGCCGAACCCGCGACCCGCCATGATCATCCAGATGCGCCAGTCACCCGGCGGCGGCAGCTGGGCAGGGCGGGCGGTGTATTCCCAGACGTAGCGGAATGTGTTCCTTTCCTCTGCCGTCATCCGGCGGACGAGCCGGGCCTGCGCCTTGGGGTCGGAGAGCAGCCAGCGGAACGGCTCGCCCATCAGGCGGTGTGTCCGGCCGGTTTGGCTCTGGCCATGCTGCGCCGGATTTCCTCGATCTTGCGGTCGATCGATGCGCGCACTTCGGCCGGGCTGACATCGCGTTCGCGGCTCTGCACATTCGATGCCGTGTCGCGGTGGGCGGCGAGCAGGCGGATCGCATTGGCAAAGTCGAACTTGTCGCCATCGGCGGTCTTGAAATCGCCTTCGCGCAGGCGCCGGACGACCTCCATTTCGAGGTGGAGATAGCCATCGGCAAGCGCGGCCTGCCACTGGCGGGCAAAGGCGGCATCGGTGCGCCGCACGCTGTAGGCGCGGCTGATGCTGATGCCGGCCTTTTCGGCCGAGCGGGTGACGTTCGAACTGATCGCGAGCGCATCGATGAAGCGCGTGCGCCAGTGGCGATCGGTCGGGTGCGGTTTCCCGGCGCTGGTTCGCGCAGGGTCGGGCTTTGCCATCGGCAGTACTCCCTTGGCGAACAGCAAAAAGGCGGCGCTTCCGATGGGGAAGGCCGCCAGCTGGCGAATCGCTATTTCTCGACTATGCCCTCTGATAACCAGAGAGCGTCACGATGTCAAGAAAAATAACCGTATTGGTTAAAATGACAAGGTGCAGATCCCGTCCTGCGCCCTATACGAAACCGGCCCCCTGCGCATTGCACAGGGGGCCGGTCTGTCAGTCGCAATGAGGCCTGTCAGGCGGTCAGATAATGCCGATCGCCTTGCCAGCGCGTTCGAACATGCCGAGGATCGTCTGCACCTGTTCGGCGGAATGTTCCGCGCACAGCGAGCAGCGCAGCAGGGTCATGCCGGCGGGCGTTGCGGGCGGACGGGCGAGGTTGACGTAGAGGCCTTCCTTCAGCAGCGCCTCCCACATCATCGCGCCGCGTTCCAGATCGGGCATGATCACCGCGATGATCGCGCTCTGCGGGGTTTCCGTGCCGAGCTTGAAGCCAAGATCGCGCAGGCCCTGGTGCAGCGTGCGGCTGTTCTCCCACAGGTGCGCGCGCTTGTTCCCGCCATGCATCAGCTTGCGGATCGAGGTGGCAGAGCTCGCCATCACGCTCGGCGGCAGGGCGGCAGTGAAGACATAGGGGCGGCACACCAGCCGGAGCACTTCGAACTTCGGATGGTTCGAGACGCAGAAGCCGCCCACCGTCCCGACGCTCTTGGAGAAGGTGCCGATGATGAAATCGACATCGTCCAGCACGCCCTGCTCTTCGGCGACGCCGCGGCCATGTTCGCCGATAAAGCCCATCGAATGCGCTTCATCCACGAGCACCATCGCGCCGTTTTCCTTGGCGATGCGCACCATTTCCTTGAGCGGGGCGACATCGCCCATCATCGAATAGACGCCTTCGAGCACCACCAGCTTGCCCGCGCCTTCGGGGATGCGCTTCAGGCGCTTTTCCAGCGCTGCGACATCATTGTGCTTGAACGGAACGACTTCCGCGTTGCCCATCGCGCAGCCGTCCCAGATCGAGGCGTGGCTGTCGATGTCGAGGATGATGTAATCGCCCTTGCCCGCCAGCGTCGAGATGATCCCGAGATTGGCCTGGTAGCCGGTCGAGAAGACCATGGCGTGGTCCATGGCGTAGAAATCGCGCAGCGCCGCCTCGACATCGCGGTGATCGCGGAACGTGCCGTTCAGGACGCGGCTGCCGGTGGTGCCTGCGCCGAAATCCTCCATGGCCTGCTTGCCTGCGGCGATGACATCATCGTCGAAGGTCATGCCCATATAGTTGTAGGTGCCGAGCAGGATCGTGTCGCGCCCGTTGCAGATCGCCCGCGTCGGCGAGAGCACCTGCTCCATCACAAGATTGAACGGGTCTTCCACGCCTGCGGCAAGCAGCTGCTCGCGGGTCTGGATGATCGGATCGAACTTCGCCAGCAGATCGACCGGCTGCGTCATGGTGTCAGTCATAGCGCTCGCCATTATCAGCTATCCTGCAGCTTGTGCACTGCCGCGACGAGCTGGCCCCAGTTTTCGATCTCGGCCTGCTGGTTCATCGAAATGATGATGTCGAATTCGTCCTCGATCGCGGCGACGAAATCCATCACCGTGAGGCTGTCGAATTCAAGGTCGCCGGCAAAGGTGGTGGCGTCCTCGATCGCGATGCCCTTCTTGTTGAAGGGTTCGACCAGAGTGCGGATGCGGGCGTCGACGTCTGCGGGGGTCATGGCGGGCGGTGCTTTCGGCGGTTGGTTGTTTGGCGGCTCTTGCCACGGTAATACGGCCGCAAAGCGGCGGTTGATGCAGCTTGTCAAGGTTTGGGCGTCCCGCGGGCGCGAATTGGGGGTGCGGTGTGAGCGGAAACGAGCCGGACAAGGCACCCCTTTCGCCCCAGAGCGTCCACCTGATCCGCACCGCGCAATCGAACACGCTGGCGCTGTCGCAGATGGCCGATGGCAAGGCCAACATCCTGATCGGCGCGACCTTCGTGGTGTTCTCGCTGGTGATCACCCAGGCTTTTTCCGATGATGTGCAGTGGTCGGTGATCTGCCTGGCGGTCACATCCTTCCTCTCGGCGATCTGCGCGGTGCTGGCGATCACCCCGCCGATGCGCGCCAAGGCGGTGCCGGAAGGGCAGTTCAACCCGCTATTCTTCAGCCATTTCTCCACCATCAGCGAAGACGAGTGGACCGACGGGATGCTGGAAAGACTGCGCACCGACGAAGCGCTCTACCGCGTGATGCTGCGCGATCTCTACCAGAACGGGCAGGTGCTTCACCACCGCAAATACCGCTATCTGGCGCTGGCCTACCGGATGTTCCTCGGCGGACTGGCGCTGACGCTGGCGGTCTACCTGTTCGAGAACATCGCCTAGGCGGGCAGCAACTCCCTGACCGCGGACATGAACGGGCTGATCGACACCGGTTTCGACAGATACCCGGCAGCGCCTGCTGCACGGATGCGTTCCTCGTCGCCCTTGGCGGCGAAGGCGGTTACCGCCAGCACCGGAATCGCGCTCAGCGCCCGGTCGCGCTTGGCCGCCTCGATCAGGTCGACCCCCGACACGCCGCCCAGCTGGATATCCATGATGATCAGATCGGGAGAGGTCGCCCGCGCCGTTTCCAGCACCTTGTCGCCCTCGGCCACCGGCTCGACCTCGAAACCGTTGGCGCGCAGCACATCGCAGAACAATTTCCGGTTGAGGTCATTATCCTCGACAACCATGATCCGCTTTGTCACACCGCGCCCCGTTAGCTGCCCGCGCTTTAACTAGACCGACCCGAAGGACACGGCAATCCCGCTTCGCCCCGCCCCCGATCCTGTCAACCCGCAGACGCTGGCGCTGGCGGCGCTCGGCTGGGTGCTGGAATGCGAGGATCGCGCTGCCCGCTATCTTGAATTGACCGGGCTTGATCCCGATAGCCTGCGCGCAGGGCTGGGCGATCCGCTGATCCTCGCCTCCGCGCTCGAATTTCTCGCCAACCACGAACCCGACCTGATCCGTGCCGCCGAAGCGCTGGCTGTGACGCCTGAGGAACTGGTCGCCGCCAAGGATCTTTTGCAAGCATGACCCGCCCGCTGATTATCTCCGATTGCGACGAAGTGCTGCTGCACATGGTCGCCCCCTTCAAGGACTGGCTGGAAGCCTCGCAGGGCGTCAGCTTCCACCTCGAAGGCCACAATTTCGCCGAGGCAATGCGCTGGAAGGACAGCGGCGAGCTGCTGGAACCGGCTGATATCTGGAAGATGCTGCGCCATTTCTTCGATAACGAGATGGATTCGCAAAAGCCGATTGCAGGCGCGGTGGAGGGGATCAACACGCTGGCCGAGAAAGCCGATGTGGTGATCCTCACCAACCTTGTCGATCACCACCGCGATGCGCGGGCAGAGCAGCTCGCGAAGGTCGGCATCAATGCCCGCGTCTTTACCAATCAGGGCCCCAAGGGCCCGGCGCTGAAGGCGATCATCGACGAATATGCGCCCACCCGCGCCCTGTTCATCGACGATCTCGCCCAGCACCATGCCTCGGTTGCCGAGATCACGCCGCATGTCACGCGGCTGCACCTGTGCGGCGAACCGATGATCGCCCACGCCATCGATTGCGCCCACAAGGCAGGCCACGCCCATTCGCGGATCGACCGCTGGGACGAGGCCCTGCCGTGGCTGCTGGAACAACTGGAGAATTGATGATGAGCTACACCGCACGCCTCGCCGAACTCGGCATCACCCTGCCCAAGGCCGCAGCGCCGGTCGCCAGCTATGTCCCCGTCGTGGTGCATGGCGGGTTCGCCCATGTTTCGGGCCAGCTGCCGTTTGTTGACGGGCAGGTGGTGAAGGGCCGGCTGGGCGAGGATGTTTCGGTTGCCGAAGGCCAGGCCGCGGCCCGCGCCTGCGCGCTGATGATCATTGCCCAGCTCGACGCAGCGGGTCTGCTCGACAAGGTGGAGCGGATCGTGAAGCTCGGCGCCTTTATCAACTGCACCGGCGATTTCACCGATCAGCCCGAAGTCGCCAACGGCGCCTCGGATCTGATGGAGCAGGTGTTCGGGCAAGCCGGCAAGCACGCCCGCGCCGCTGTCGGCGTGCCCGCCCTGCCGCGCGGCGCGGCGGTGGAAGTGGATGCGGTGATCGCGCTCAAGGCATGAACGGGCGGCGCGCTCCGGACTGGCTGACCGGGTGGGAATATGCCCACCGCGGGCTGCATCATCCGGGCGTGCCGGAAAACTCGCGGGCCGCAGCCGCAGGCGCGATTGCGGCGGGCATGGGGATCGAATGCGATATCCAGATGGCCCGCGACAATGTCCCGCTGGTGTTCCACGACTGGGAGCTTGACCGGCTGACGGCGGAGCGCGGCAAGGTTGCCCTGCGTCCTGCCGAAGACCTGTGCCGTATTCCGTTGATGGCAACGGGCGAAACCATCTGGCGGCTTGCCGACCTGCTGCAACTGGTCGCAGGCCGGGTGCCGTTGCTGGTGGAGGTGAAGGCCCAGCCGCATCTTGGCGTGGCCGAAGGCTGCATCGCGATTGCCAGGGCGCTGGCGGGCTATGCCGGGCCGCTGGCGGTGATGAGCTTCGATCTGCGCGTGGGCGAATGGTTCGCCAAACACGCGCCCGATGTGGTGCGCGGGCTGGTGATCACCGACACGCTCGATCACGGATACAGGGGCGCGTGGCGCTTGCCCCACGCGCTGGAGCGGGCGGCACCCGATTTCCTCGCCAGCGATGTGCGCGACATACCCAATGCTGTCACCGGCCTGTGGCGCGAAAGCGGGCGGCCGCTGCTGACATGGACGGTCCGCTCGCCCGAAACCCGCGAACGCGGGCTCGCCCATGCCGATGCGCTGATTGCCGAGGGAGCAGGGCTGGCGTGAGCGACGCCGAACTCACCGTCCGCATCGCGCCCTCGGTCGGCAGCTTTGCCTGCGGGGAATGGAACGCGCTGGGCGGGAATGACAATCCCTTCGTCTCCCACGAATTTCTCACTGCGATGGAGGACTCGGGTTCGGTCGGCCCCGGCACCGGCTGGGAACCTGCGCCGATTGCGATCACCGATGATGCCGGGCGGCTGCTCGCCGCGCTGCCATCTTACGCCAAGGGCCACAGCCAGGGCGAATATGTGTTCGATCACAGCTGGGCCGATGCATGGCACCGCGCAGGCGGGCGCTATTACCCGAAGCTCCAGATCGCCGCGCCCTTCACGCCTGCCACCGGCCCGCGCCTGCTGCTGTCCGATCCGGCGCTGGCCCCGCATCTGCTGAAGGGGGCCGAGGCGGTGTGCCTGCAAAACAAGATGTCGAGCGCCCACGCGACCTTCATCGCGCCCGAACAATTGCCGCTGTTCGAGGCCGGCGGCTGGATGCCGCGCGCTGACATCCAGTTCCACTGGTTCAACCGCGATTACAACAGCTTCGAGGATTTCCTCGGCGCGCTGTCATCGCGCAAGCGCAAGGACCTGAGGAAGGAACGCGCCGCCGCAATCGAAGGTCTGACCATCCGCCACCTCACCGGCAGCGAGATCCGCGAGGAGCATTGGGACGCCTTCTGGGTGTTCTATCAGGATACCGGCGCAAGGAAGTGGGGCAGCCCCTACCTGACGCGTGAGGCCTTCAGCCTGCTGGGCCAGCGGATGGGAGATCGGATCGTGCTGATCCTCGCCTGTGACGGGGATCAGGCGATTGCCGGGGCGCTGAACTTTGTCGGCAAGGATGCGCTCTACGGACGCTACTGGGGCTGCACCCGCGAGGTGCGCTTCCTGCATTTCGAGCTGTGTTACTATCAGGCGATCGACATCGCGATCGCGCGGGGTCTAAGCCGGGTCGAGGCGGGCGCGCAGGGCGGGCACAAGCTGGCCCGCGGGTATGAACCGGTGCAGACATGGTCGGCGCACTGGATCGCCGATCCCGGCTTCAGCAGCGCGGTCGCCGATTTTCTCGAACGCGAGCGGGCAGGCGTGGCGAGCGACCAGCTCTACCTCGGCAGCCGGACGCCGTTCCGGAAAGACTGATCAGGCCGCGCGCTGGCGACCCTCGGCGAGCCACTGGCGCGCACGGCGCTGGGCTTCGGCGATTTCGCGGGCGGTCATCTCGTCGGACACATCGGCACGGCAATGGGCCGCTTCCTCGTGACCGCGCAGCGCGGCAAGGTTGAACCACATATGCGCTTCAATGAGATCGCAGGGCGCGCCGTTGCTGCCGGTCGAGAAGGCGACGCCCAGATCGAAGCAGGCCTCGGCTTGACCCTCGCTTGCTGCCGCCAGCCACCGGCTGAGGGCGGTGTCGGCCTGTGTTTCACGTGAAACATTTCCGCTGATCGGAATGATTTTCATGTTGCAAGTCCCCGTGCTTCCCCGATCGCCCCCTGGCGACCGTCCCGGCAACAGAAGTCGGCTAACATGGTCAAAAATTGGTTAACGGCCCGCGCGATTTCTGTTGCGGCCGGCCTTGCCCCCACCTCATTCCCAAAGGCGCTTGTGCGCTTTCGGGCCCTTCCCTATAGGGCGCGCATTGCTTCACCTTGCTGGGACCAAGTGAGCCAATGGAAAAATTCAGGGCGTCAGGACGCGAAGGTCTTCCCAGCGGCTCACGGGATGAGAGAGCTTGATGCCTACAGCCGCGTCTGACGAAATCGACGTCCTCGAAAAGGCCAAGCGCCTGCTTGCTCCGGATTATGTCCCGAGCGAGGACGAGGAATACATGAACGACCGCCAGCAGGCCTATTTCAGGATGCTGCTGATCGAATGGAAACGGTCGATCCATTCCGCCGCCGGGCAGACGCTGCAATCGCTGCAGGACGGGCCGATCCGCGAAGCCGATCTGACCGACCGCGCCTCCAGCGAAACCGACTGGGGCATCGAACTGCGCACCCGCGACCGGCAGCGCAAGCTGATCTCGAAAATCGACGCCGCCCTGCGCCGGATCGATTCGGGCGAATACGGCTATTGCGAGGTCACCGGCGACCCCATCGGCCTGCGCCGCCTGATCGCCCGCCCGGTCGCGACCATGACGGTCGAGGCGCAGGAAGCCCACGAACGGCGCGAAAAGGTCTCCCGCGATGATTGATCCCTGCGCGGCGCAGAATTTCTGTGCCGTGATGGGACGCAGTCTTGATCGGCGCGGCGCGGGATGTGGAACTTTACCCACCGTTAACCGCGAATGCCGCACCAGCGGTGGCACGCGCCGGCACCACGCAATAACGCCTGCGCACCACCGATCGATTTGCAGCTGAGGAGGCAGTCCGGACATGACAGGGGTTGAAACACGCAGCGTTGCGCGTGACAGTCTGTTCCTGCTGGCCGAAATCCGCGTCGAGCAGCAAGCCGAAACCCACCGCGTGCGGGTTCGCAACCTGTCCGATGGCGGCATGATGGGCGAAGGCAACCTGCGCGTCCAGCGCGGTCACCGGCTGACCATCAGCTTGCGCAATATCGGCGAAGTCCAGGGCAGCGTGGCGTGGATCCAGGACAACCGCTTCGGTATCGCCTTCGACGAGGAAATCGATTCGCAGAAGGCGCGCCGTCCGCTTCAGGCGGGCGAGGCGGTTGCCATCAACGTGCTCGAACCCTCGCGCGCGCACCGTGCGCCGCCGCCGCCGGAACCCCGCCTGCTCCGCAAGATCTGATCGCATCCGGCGCTGACCGGGCGGTTTCAACCTGCTAGGCAGGCTGCGATGCGATTCTGGCTGCCTTTGCTTGCTGTGCTGGCGCTGACTGGCTGTGGCCCGTCGGGCGGCAACGGGCCGGTCGAGGTGGCGATCATCGGCGCGCCCGAACGCCTGTTCCAGCAAGGCATCCGCCTTCCGCCTGCGGCCCAGCACTTGCAGGCCGCCACGATCGAAGGCCTCGTCTCGCTCGATCCGGCAGGGCAGGTGGTTCCGGCGATTGCCGAACGCTGGATCGTCACCGATGACGGGATGAGTTACATCTTCCGCCTGCGCGATGGCACCTGGGCCGATGGCGACGAGATCACCGCGACCGAGGTTCGCCGCCTGCTGCGCGAACGCATTGCGCGCCTGAAAGGCACCTCGCTCAGTCTTGATCTTGCCAAGGTCCGCGATGTCCGGGCGATGACAGGGCGGGTGGTGGAAGTGCGCCTGACCTCGCCGATGCCCGATTTCCTGCGGCTGCTCGCGCAGCCCGAACTTGGCTTTGAACGGCGAGGCAGCGGGGCGGGGCCGATGGTGATGTCCCGCGACGAGGGCAGCATGGTTGCCCGCCTGTCCGCCATGCCGCCCGAAACCCGCGGGCTTCCGGCGCGCGAGGATTGGGAGGAGGTCGCCCGGCCGGTCAGCGCCCGGTCGCTGCCCGCGCGCGATGCGGTCGCCGCCTTTGCGCGGGGCGAGGTCGATCTGGTGCTCAATGGATCGCTCGCCGATTTTCCGCTGGCCGAGGCTGGCCCCCTGTCGCGCGGGACGGTTCAGGTCGATCCGGCCATCGGCCTGTTCGGGCTGGCGTTCCGGTCGGAAGAAGGGGTGCTCGCCGATCCGGCCCGGCGCGAGGCGCTGTCGATGGCGATCGACCGTTCGGCGCTGATCCAGCCCTTCGGGCTCAACGGCTGGCAGGCGAGCAGCTGGATCGTGCCGCCCCGGTTCTATGCCGCCGCGCCCTATCCCGATAACCGCTGGGACGGCCTGTCGATCGACGAGCGGCGCGAGATTGCCGCTGCGCGGATCCGGCAATGGACCGCCGGAACGGGCCGCGAGGCCGTGGTGAGCGTGTCGCTGCCACGCGGGCCGGGCAGCGATCTGTTGCTGCGGCAGTTGCGCGGGGCCTGGGCGCCGATCGGCGTCAGTGTCAAGCGCGCCGCGCCGGGGGAAAGCGCCGACCTGGAGCTGCGCGACACGCTGGCACGCTATTCCTCGCCGCGCTGGTATCTCAACCAGTTCAATTGCAGCCTGGAAGCCAGCCTGTGTTCGCCCGGTGCCGATGCACTGGTGCGCCAGTCACTGGACGAGCGCGACGCGGCGGTTCGCGAACGCCTGCTCGCCGAAGCCCATGCCGCACTGACGACGCGCGAGGCGTTCATCCCGCTTGGCGCACCGGTGCGCTGGTCGCTGGTGCGCGGATCGATCCGCAACTACCTGCCCAATCCGTGGGGGCTGCACCCCTTGTTCCCGCTGTCGCAACCCACCACATAGGGGGCATGGACAAGACCATGAACCGCCGCCCCGCTCCCACTGTCATCGGCCTCGCCCTGCCGACCGGCACCGATGCCGCATCGGTCCGTGCGCGGGTAACCGCGATGGAAAAGCTGCTGGAGCGCAGTTTCATGCTGCCCGGCATCAACACGCCGGTGGGGCTGGATGCGCTGATCGGACTGGTGCCGGTGCTGGGCGATATCGTGACGACCGCGCTGGGCGCCTATATCGTGTGGGAAGCGCGCAATCTCGGCATGTCGAAATGGACGCTGATGCGGATGGGCGCGAACGTGCTGTTCGACACCGCGATCGGCGCCGTTCCGGTGGTTGGCGATGCGGCTGACTTCCTGTTCCGGTCGAACAGCCGCAACCTCCGGATCATCCGCAAGCACCTTGACCGGCATCATCCGCAAACCCGCGTGATCGAGGGGTAGTTTCCTCGCGCGCTGCGCCGCGCTAGGAGCGCGGGCATGGCGGATAAAGTCACCTATTCGGGCTATCTCGATCTTGGTCGCATCCTTGCGGCGCAGCACCCTGCGTCGGATGCGCATGACGAATTGCTGTTCATCATCGTCCATCAGGCAAGCGAGCTGTGGCTCAAGCTGTGCCTGCACGAGCTGACCGCCGCGCGCGAGGCGATCGAGGCGGACAATCTGCGCCCTGCCTTCAAGATGCTGGCAAGGGTGGCCCGCGCCCAGTTGCAGCTGATCCAGAGCTGGGACGTGCTCTCCACCATGACTCCGCACGATTATTCGGCGATCCGCCCGCACCTGGGTGCATCAAGCGGGTTCCAGTCGGCACAGTACCGGATGATGGAATTCATGCTGGGCGGGCGCGACGGCAAGCATGTGAAGCTGCACAGGGACAATGCCGACTGGTCGGGGCGCCTTGAAGAAGAGCGCGGCCGGGCGAGCCTTTATGATGCGGCGATCGGGCTGCTGGCGCGGCGTGGTTTCGCCATCGATGCCGATGTGCTGCACCGCGATCCGGCTTCGGCCTATGCGCACAATGCCAGCGTCGAAAATGCGTGGGCGGCCATCTACCGCGATCCGCACGCACACTGGGACCTCTATGAACTCGCGGAAAAGCTGGTCGATCTCGAATATCACTTCCAGCGCTGGCGGTTCGGCCATCTGAAGACCGTGGAGCGGATCATCGGCTTCAAGCGCGGCACGGGCGGAACCCCCGGAGTGCCCTATCTCGAAGGGGTGCTGAAACAGGCGTTCTTCCCTGAACTGCTGAGCGTGAGGACTGCGATATGATCCCCGAACAACGCGCCCGCGAATTCGATGCGGCCGATCCTCTGGCGCCCTATCGTGACAGGTTCATCCTGCCCGAAGGCGTGATCTATCTGGACGGCAATTCACTGGGCGCGCTGCCCAAGGCGACGCCCGGTGCGATGCAGCGTGTGATCGCGCAGGAATGGGGCGAGGGGCTGATCCGGTCGTGGAACGCGAATGCCCTTGGGCCGGGATGGTTCGATG
Source organism: Erythrobacter sp. RANMB8 (assembly GCF_056848235.1). Lineage (NCBI taxonomy): Bacteria > Pseudomonadati > Pseudomonadota > Alphaproteobacteria > Sphingomonadales > Erythrobacteraceae > Erythrobacter > Erythrobacter sp. RANMB8. The sequence goes on along the minus strand of NZ_JBREHG010000018.1, from coordinate 38,988 downwards.
CCGCAAGCCGGATCGGCGGCAAGATCGCGCCGCTGATCGGTGCTGGCCCGCACGAGGTGATCGCCTGCGATTCCACCAGCGTGAACCTGTTCAAGCTGATCGCCGCCGCGCTCGACCTGCGGCCGGGGCGCAAGGTGATCCTGTCCGAACCGGGCAATTTCCCCACCGATCTCTACATGATCGCAGGGCTGGAACGGCAGGGACTTGCGACGCGCCGGCTGGTGGAGCGGGACAGGCTTGCCGGGGCGCTTGGCGATGATGTCGCGCTGCTGCTGCTGACCCATGTCCATTACAAGACCGGCGCGATGCACGACATGGCGGCCCTGACCCGCGCGGCCCATGATGCGGGCGCGCTGGTGCTGTGGGACCTGTCGCATTCGACCGGGGCAGTGCCGGTCGGGCTGAACGCGGCAGAGGCCGATTTCGCGGTTGGCTGCGGATACAAGTACCTGTGCGGCGGACCGGGGGCACCGGCCTTTGCCTTCGTGGCCGAACGGCACCATGCCGCGCTGGCGCAGCCGCTGACCGGCTGGTTCGGCCATGCCGCTCCCTTTGCCTTTTCGGACGATTATGCCCCGGCACCGGGCATCGCGCAGCTCCAGTGCGGCACCCCGCCCGTGCTGGGTCTTGCCGCGCTCGAAATCGGGGTCGATCTGATCGCCGAGATCGGGGTCGGGCGGCTTCATGCCAAGTCGCAGGCGCTGTCGGAGTTCTTTCTGGATTGCCTCACGGCGCAGGGCGTGCAGATCGATCTGGTCAGCCCGCCCGAAAGCATGGCGAGGGGCAGCCAGCTGTCGTTTTGCCACGCGCATGCCTACGCGATCTGTCAGGCGCTGATTGCCCGCGGCGTGATCGGCGATTTCCGCGATCCCGATGTGCTGCGGCTGGGGTTTGCCCCGGCCTATCTCAGCTTTGCCGATATGGCCGCTGCGGCGCGTCACTTGGCCGAGGTGCTGGCAAGCGGCGAATGGCAGCGGCCTGAATTCAACCGGCGCGCCGCCGTTACCTAGGCCTCAAGCTCGACATCCCAGTACAACCAGTCGCGCCAGGTTTCGTGGAGGTAGCCGGGCGGGAACAGCTTGCCGTGTTGCTGCAACTGCCAGCTGGTCGGCCGGATCGGGGCGCGGTGGACCGGCATGCCCGCCTGCTTCGGCGTGCGCCCGCCCTTTTTCATGTTGCACGGCGCGCAGGCGGTGATGATGTTCTCCCACGTCGTCCGCCCGCCCAGCCGGCGCGGGGTGACGTGGTCGAAGGTCAGATGCTCGCGGCTGCCGCAATACTGGCACTGGAAGCGGTCGCGCAGGAACACGTTGAAGCGGGTGAAGGCGGGAAATTCGCTCTGCTTCACATATTGCCTGAGTGCGATCACGCTCGGGATCTTCATGTCGAAGCTGGGCGAGTGCACCGCGCGGTCATAGCTGGCGACAATGTCCACCCGGTCGAGGAACACCGCCTTGATCGCGGTCTGCCACGGCCACAGGCTGAGCGGGTAATAGGACAGCGGGGTGTAATCGGCGTTGAGCACCAGCGCGGGGCAGGCCGAAAGGTTGCGCGTCGGGTCTTCATCGACGCCGCGAAACCGGGCTGCTTTCTCGATCAGTTCGGCATTGAACACGTTGAGCGTTCCTCCCTGATTGACGTGCATCCTGACGTTGCAAACCAAAGAGTCAAACCCGTGACAGGGTGGCTATCCACAGGCACAGCCAGTGGATAGGCTGTGGATAGCGCAAGAATATGTCCTGTGGCATGGCGCAAGGATGCCCGCCGACACCCCTCTTGTGACCCGTTTCGCACCGAGCCCCAATGGCCACCTGCATCTCGGCCACGCGCTGTCGGCGATTGTGGCGCATGATCTGGCGAAGGCAGGTGAGGGGCGTTTCCTGCTGCGGATCGAGGATATCGACGGGCCGCGTTCCCGCCCCGAACTCGCCGACGAATTCCGCCGCGATCTGGAATGGCTGGGGCTGGAGTGGGACGAGGTGCCCGCGCAATCGACCCGCCTCGACAGCTACGCCGCCGCGGCAGAGGCGCTGAAGGCGCGGGGTCTGCTTTATCCCTGCACCTGCACCCGCTCCGAAATCGAGGCGGCGGGCGCGCGGCACGGCTCTGACCCCGGCTCGGTGGCCGGGGCAGGTGGCCTGATCTACCCCGGCACCTGCAAACGCACCCCGCCCGATCCGTCGCGCCCGGCGGCATGGCGGCTGGATGCCGAAAGGGCGCTCGCCGAAACCGGCCCGCTTGCGTGGGAGGACGCGCTGGCCGGGCCGCAGGCGGTTGACCTTGCGGCCCTTGGCGATGTGGTGCTGGTGAGGAAGGACTTGCCCGCGAGCTATCACCTTGCCGTCACGCTCGATGATGCAGCGGACGGCGTGACGCTGGTGACGCGGGGCGCGGATCTGTTTGCCGCGAGCCATGTCCACCGCACGATTCAAGCCCTGCTCGGCCTGCCGGTGCCGGTCTGGCATCACCACCCGCTGCTGCTGGGCGACGATGGCGAAAAGCTCGCCAAACGCCGCGGTTCGCCTGCGCTGGCGGAGCGGCGGCTGGCGGGGGAGGACGGACGAATGCTTGCACAACAACTCCGGTTGCAACATTTGTCACTTGGAACCTGAGCGCCGCGCGTCCATTTAGGCCAGCATGAACTACATCCTCGTCCCCGTCCTGCTTGTCCTCATGGGACTGGTGGCCTTTTCGCTGATCCGCGGGATCATCGCCTTTCTCAAGACGACCAAGATCGATCTTGAAACCGGCAAGAGCGAAACCGCCACCGATATGCAGCTGCTCCAGAACAAGGCGATGTTCGCCCGCATCAAGTATCAGGCGCTGGCGATTGTCGTGGTGGCGATCATTCTGGCGGCCTCGCGCTGAGGCCTGATGGTCAAGCTCAACAGGATCTACACCCGCACGGGTGATGATGGCACCACGGGCCTCGTGGACGGCTCGCGCTGCCCCAAGCATTCGGCGCGGATTGCCGCGATGGGCAAGGTGGACGAGGCGAACAGCGCCATCGGCCTCGCCGCGGTCAAGATGACCGGCGCGCCCGGGGCCGAGATTACCCGCATCCAGAACGACCTGTTCGATCTTGGCGCAGACCTTGCGACGCCGGGAGAGGATTTCACCCCGTCCGAAATGGTGCTGCGGATCGTGCCTTCGCAGGTCGCATGGCTGGAACAGCGGATCGATGCTCATAACGAGAAGCTGGCGCCGCTCACCAGCTTCATTCTGCCGGGCGGGTCGGAACTCGCCGCCCGGCTCCACATCGCCCGCGCCACGACCCGCGCCGCCGAACGCGCAATGGTCGCGCTGGCAGCGCAGGATGCGGTCAATCCGGCGGCGCTGGCCTATATGAACCGGCTGTCCGATTACCTGTTTGTGCTGGCCCGCGTGGTTAACGACAACGGGCAGATGGACGTGAAGTGGGTGCCCGGCGCAAATCGCTAGCCAGCGGTCATCTTCCCCGTTAGGGCGGCGTTCTTGCTGCACTTGCGAAGGAATACCCTATGCGCAACATCGCCGTTATCGGCGCCGGTCAGATGGGAACCGGCATCGCCCAGACTGTCGCCGCCCATGGCATGAATGTCATGCTGGCCGATATCGACCTGCCCCGTGCCGAGGCCGGCAAGGCCAATGTCGAAAAGGCGCTGGTCAAGCTGATGGGGCGCGGCAAGATCGAAGCTGCCGAAGCCGAGGCGCTGCTTGCGCGCATCACGCCGGTGGCCGATTATGCGCCCTTCGCCGAAGCCGATCTGATCATCGAGGCCGCGACCGAGCGCGAGGAGATCAAGAACGCGATCTTCGAAAATGCCGGTAAGGTGCTCAATTCGGCGGCGATCATGGCGTCGAACACCTCGTCGATCCCGATCACCCGCATGGCCAACCACTCGCCTGATGCAGGCCGCTTCATCGGCTTGCACTTCTTCAATCCGGTGCCGGTCATGGGCCTGATCGAGGTTATCCCTGGCCTTGCGACCGCGCAGGACACCACCGACCGCGTGACCGCCTTTGCCAGGGGGCTGGGCAAGGAAGTGGTTCTCTCGCAGGACGAGCCGGGCTTTGTCGTCAACCGCATCCTGCTGCCGATGATCAACGAGGCGGTGTTCGTGCTCGGCCAGTCGACCGCGGGGATCGAGGATATCGACAAGGGTTGCCGCTTGGGCCTCAATCACCCGATGGGCCCGTTGCAGCTGGCGGACTTTGTGGGTCTCGACACCTGCCTCGACATCATCAAGGTGCTCTACAAGACCACCCGCGACAGCAAGTATCGCCCTGCGCCGCTGCTGGTGAAATATGTCGAGGCCGGCTGGCTCGGCCGCAAGACCGGGCGCGGCTTCTACGATTATTCGGGCGAAGTGCCGGTGCCGACGCGCTGAAGCGTGCGGCTCAGCGCGGCTCGATCACCATCTGGCGGGATGTGATCACCGGCGGCGGGGGCGGGGCATAGCCTACCTGCGGCTCGCCATTGGGGCCAACCGGGATGCCCTCGTTGTCGGCCACCACCGGCTGCGGGCCGGGAATGATCGCCGCGATCGATCCCGTCGGGCCCTTTGCGACCGGCGCTGGCGCAGCGCTGCCGGGCGCGTACTCGCCGAAAACCTCATTGTTGCTGCCCCAGCCCGCATCGGGTGCAGGGGGCGCATCGCCCACGCTGTGCGTTTCCGCAAACTGGCGCGCATCCTCGACAATCGTCTCGCGCTCGTCCGAAAAGCGGTCCACCGCCTTGTTGAGCACGCCCTTGTCGTCCGGCGAGCCGACCATCGCCACGGCGCCGAAAATCGTCATGCCCGCAAAGACGAGCGCGGCCTTGCTGTTCTGGAAGACGGATTTGTACATGGCGCTGGCATAGGCCGCGCGCAGTTAAACCTTGGTTGATGTCAGGCTTTGGCGCGGGGCAGGGCGCGCTTCCATTCATAGAGCAGATCGAGCGCCTCGCGCGGGGTCAGCGCGTCGAGATCGGCGGCACGCAGCGCCTCGGCGAGTTGCTGTTCCGGCGTCGCCTGCGGTGCGGGCCTCAATGCCGCGAACAGCGGCAGGTCGCCCAGCCCGGCAGCAATCCCGCCGGTTGCCTCGCGGGTGGCTTCGAGCTTTTCGAGCACGGCTTTCGCCCGGTCCACGACATCGCCCGGCACCCCGGCGAGGCGGGCCACGGCAAGACCATAGGAACGATCGGCAGGGCCATCGGCCAGTTCGTGCAGCAGCACCAGATCGCCCTGCCATTCCCGCGCCCGCACGTGGTGCAGCGACAGCGCCTCGCAGGTTTCGGCCAGCCGGGCGAGTTCGTGGTAATGGGTCGCGAACAGGCAGCGGCAGGCGATGCGCGAATGCACCGCTTCAGCCACGGCCCAGGCCAGCGCGAGGCCATCATAGGTCGATGTGCCGCGCCCCACTTCATCAAGGATCACGAAACTGCGGCTGGTCGCCTGCGCGAGGATCGCCGCGGTTTCGACCATCTCCACCATGAAGGTCGAACGCCCCCGCGCCAGATTGTCCGCCGCGCCGACCCGGCTGAACAGGCGGTCGACGAGGCCGATCCGCGCCGCGGTCGCTGGCACGAAGCACCCCGCCTGTGCCAGCAGCACGATCAGGGCATTCTGGCGCAGGAAGGTCGATTTGCCGCCCATGTTCGGCCCGCCGATCAGCCACAGGCGGTTGTGCTGCGCCAGCACGCAGTCATTCGCCACGAAGCGTTCGCCCGCCTTCGCCAGCGCGGCTTCGACCACGGGATGCCGTCCGCCGGTGATGGCGAGGCCTGCGTCTTCCGCAATCTCGGGCCGGCACCAGTCCCCTTCCGCAGCGCGCTCGGCATTGGCGGCGGCAACGTCGATCCGGGCAAGTGCGGCAGCGGTCGCGGCGATGGCTTCACGGGCGGCGGTGACCGCGGCGACCAGTTCTTCGAAATGGGCTTCCTCGGCGGCGAGCGCATGGCCGCCTGCTTCGGCAATGCGGGCGGCTTCCTCGTGCAGGGTCAGCGAGTTGAATCGCACCGCGCCCGCCATCGTCTGGCGGTGGGTGAAGCCGCTGTCCGGCGCCATCAGCGCGTCGGCATGGCGGGCGGGCACCTCGATGAAATAGCCGAGCACGCCATTGTGGCGGATCTTGAGCGCGGCAATGCCGGTCTCGTCGCGATAGCGGGCCTCCATCGCCGCAATCGCCCGCCGCGCATCGCCCGAAAGCTTGCGCAGTTCATCGAGCGCGGCGTCATAGCCATCGGCGATGAAGCCGCCATTGCTGCGCTCGGTCGGCGGAGACGGCACAAGCGCACGGCCCAGCCAGTCGCTCAGCGCGCCATGCCCGGTCAGCTTCACCAGCAGCGCATCGAGCAGCACCGGTCGGTCGGGCGCACCCGCCAGCCACTGGTGCAGCCGCATCGCTTCGGACAGGCCGTCGCGCAGCTGGCCCAGATCGCGCGGAGAGCCTCTGCCAGCCACCACCCGGCCCAGCGCCCGTCCGAGATCGGGAATGGCGCGCAGGGCATCGCGCAACTGTGCGCGTTCGATCGGACGATCCAGCCAGAACTGCACCAGCGCCAGCCGTTCCTCGATCCGCGTCGCATCGAGCAGCGGGGCGGACAGGTCTTCGGCCAGCAACCGCGATCCGGCACCCGTCACGCAGCGATCCACCGCGCCGATCAGGCTGCCGGCGCGACCGCCGGTGGTGGCCTCGAGGATTTCGAGGCTCGCCCGCGTCGCCTCGTCCATCGCCATGCCGCTGCGGCTCTCGCGCAGGACCGGCGGCAGCAGCAGCGGCAGCGATCCGCGCCCGACATGGTCGAGATAGGCGATCAGCCCGCCCGCCGCCGCCAGCATGGCGCGGGTGAAGGCGCCAAAGGCATCGAGCGTCGCGACCGCGTGGAGCGCCTTCAGCCGCTCGGCCCCGGCATCGCTCGCGAAAGTGGTGCGCGGGCGGATAATCGCTTCCCCGGCGCCGTGCTGCCAGTCTTCGGGCACCACCACCTCGCTGGGCGAGAGCCGCGCCAGCGCCGCGCCGAGCTGGTCCGCTGCACATTCCTCCAGCACCATTGCGCCGGTCGAAACGTCGCAGGCGGCAATCCCGATGGTGCCGCGCAGCTCTGCCAGTGCCACCAGCACATTGGCGCGGCGTGGTTCCAGCAGGGCTTCCTCGGTCAGGGTGCCTGCGGTTACCAGCCGCACGATCGCACGGCCCACCAGCACCTTGGACGAAGGCGTGCCTTCGCGCTTGGCCCGCGCCTTGGCTTCATCGGGCGTTTCCACCTGTTCGGCAATCGCCACGCGGCATCCGGCGCGGATCAGCCGGGCGAGGTAGCTTTCCGCCGAATGCACCGGCACCCCGCACATCGGGATCGGCGCGCCATCATGTTCGCCCCGCGTGGTCAGCGCGATATCGAGGATTTGCGCCGCGCGCCGGGCATCTTCGAAGAACAGTTCGAAAAAATCGCCCATGCGGTAGAACAGCAGCGCATCGCCCGCTTCTTCCCGCAGACGCAGGTATTGCGCCATCATCGGGGTGGGCTTGGAATCGGAAAGCGCGGCCATGCCGTCGGGCCTAGCCACGCCGGCGACGATTCGGAATGTCTGCCCTTACGGCTTTCCCCGAAGTTGCGTCATTTCCGCCCTATCGCAGCGGCGCGCTCCCCGCTAAGCGCGTGAACGTTCACGCCAAGCGCACAAAAAGAGGGATCTGGCACCATGGCCGACGAGAACGCCACGCCGAACAAAGGCGGTTTCACCACCCGTGAGGCATTGTTCTATCACGAGACGATCCGCCCGGGTAAGCTCGAGATCGTCGCGACCAAGCCGATGACCTCGCAGCGCGACCTCAGCCTTGCCTATTCGCCCGGTGTCGCCGCGCCGGTCGAGGCGATTGCCGCCGATCCTGCGCTGGCCGCCCGCTACACCGCCAAGGCGAACCTTGTGGCGGTGATTTCCAACGGCACCGCGATCCTCGGTCTCGGCAATCTCGGCGCGCTGGCTTCCAAGCCGGTGATGGAAGGCAAGGCGGTGCTGTTCAAGCGCTTCGCCGATGTGGATTCGATCGACATCGAACTCGCCACCGAAGACCCCGAAGCCTTCATCAACGCGGTCGCCCTGATGGAGCCGACCTTCGGCGGCATCAACCTTGAAGACATCAAGGCCCCCGAATGCTTCATCATCGAAGCCGCCTTGCGCGAACGGATGAAGATTCCGGTGATGCATGATGACCAGCACGGCACCGCGATCATCACCGCCGCCGGCCTGCTCAACGCCTGCCACCTTACCGGCCGCGACATTCGCGATGTGAAGGTGGTGGTCAACGGCGCGGGCGCGGCGGCAATTGCCTGCACCGCGCTGATCAAGGCGATGGGCGTGCGCCACGACAACGTGATCCTGTGCGACCGTTCCGGCCCGATCACGCCGGGCCGCGAAGGCATGGACCAGTGGAAGAGCGCCCACGCGGTGCAAACCTCTGCCACCAGCCTCGAAGAAGCACTGGTGGGCGCGGACATCTTCCTTGGCCTGTCGGCAGCGGGCGCATTGAAGCCCGACTGGGTCAAGCGCATGGCCGACAAGCCGATCATTTTCGCCATGGCCAATCCTGTGCCGGAAATCATGCCGGACGAAGCCAAGGCCGTGCGCCCCGATGCGATCATCGCCACCGGGCGCAGCGACTTCCCCAACCAGGTCAACAATGTCCTCGGCTTCCCCTTCATCTTCCGCGGCGCGCTGGATGTGCAGGCGACCACGATCAACGAGGAAATGAAGGTCGCCGCCGCGCAGGCGATCGCCGAGCTGGCACGCCAGCAGGTGCCCGAAGAAGTGGCGAGCGCCTATGGCAAGAACCACAAGTTCGGCACCGATTACATCATCCCCGCGCCCTTCGACCCGCGCCTGATCGAGGTGGTATCCTCGGCGGTGGCCAAGGCGGCGATGGATTCGGGCGTGGCCCGCGCGCGGATCGACGATTTCGAGGCCTATCGCCTGCAACTGCGCAGCCGCCTCAACCCGACCACCTCGGTGCTGTCGGGCGTGTACGAAGTCGCCAAGGCCAATCCCAAGCGGATGGTGTTTGCCGAAGCCGAAGAGGAAGTGGTGCTGCGGGCCGCGATCCAGTTCCGCGATTTCGGCTATGGCACACCGATTCTGGTCGGCCGCACCAAGGCGGTGCTCGACAAGCTGCACCAGCTTTCGGTCAGCGATCCCGGCAGCTTCGAAATCCAGAACTCGGCCGATAGCGAACACGTGCCGGCGATGGTGGATTACCTCTACAAGCGGCTCCAGCGGCGCGGCTTTACCGAGCGCGACGTGCGCCGCATGGTCAATCAGGACCGCAACGTCTTCGCCTCGCTGCTGGTCGCACTGGGCCACGGCGACGGGATGATCACCGGCATGACCCGCACCTTCGCCCAGACCGTGCGCGAGGTGAATCTGGTGCTCGATCCCAAGGAAGGCGCGCTGCCGTTCGGCATCCACATGATGATCGGCAAGAACCACACCACCTTCCTTGCCGATACCACCATCAACGAGAGGCCGAACGCCGCTGAACTGGCGCATATCGCCAAGGAGACCGCCGCGGTTGCGCGCCGCATGGGGCATGAACCGCGCGTCGCGTTCCTCAGCTATTCGACCTTCGGCAACCCTTCGGGCCAGTGGCTGGGCAGCATCCGCGAGGCGGTGGCGATCCTCGACCGCGAGGAGCCGGGCTTCGAGTACGAAGGCGAAATGGCGCCCGATGCCGCGCTCAATCCCAAGGTGATGGCGCTCTATCCCTTCAGCCGCCTTTCGGGTCCGGCCAATGTGCTGATCATGCCGGGGCTGCAATCGGCGAACCTGTCGGCCAAGCTGCTGCGGGAACTGGGCAGCAATGCCACCATCGGCCCGATGCTGATCGGGATGGAAAAGCCGGTGCAGATCGTGCCGATGACTGCGGCGGTGCCTGATGTGCTGACACTGGCGGTGCTGGCAGGCGCGGGGGTGGTGGGTTAGGTCGCTCCAGACCGGGCCCAGACCCCCGTTAGGCCCCGCCTAGGCAGGGCGGATGCGATGTTTCACGTGAAACATTGCCGCATAGAGCGGTTTCCGTCCATTCTGACCCACCCCGATTGCCCTGAGCGGCTGTGTGGGGAGGAGCTGCCCGAAGGCCGGGCTGGTTGCCCGGACGAGGGCGGCGACGCTGCCACGCGGCCGCTCAGGGCAATCGGGGTGGGCCCCTTTTGGCCCACTGCGGCGTCGGCGAAGCTGGAGATATCGACATATCCCTGCGCTTCGCCTTCTTGCAGAGGGCCAAAATCGGCTCCGTCGGGGTAGATCAGAATGGGCGGAAACCGCTCTAGCGCCGCCTGAAGCGGAAGTACCACACCTCGTGGCCGTAGACGGTGCGGGCCTTGTGTTCGTAGCGGGTTTCCGGCCAGCCTGACGGGCGCACCTGCCAGTTCTCCGGCTTTTCGACCACCCACTCGAACAGGTCGGTGTGGCGCTGCATCACCATCAGCGCGTGGCGCAGATAGACCGCGTGATCGGTGCCGAAGCGGAATTCGCCGCCGGGTTTCAGCTTGCTCGCGATCAGCTTCACCGGCCCGTCATTCATCATCCGCCGCTTGGCATGGCGGGCCTTGGGCCAGGGATCGGGGTGGAGCAGGTAGAGCATCGTCAGTGCGCCATCGGGGATGCGCTGGAGCACCTCCAGCGCGTCGCCATGGTGCAGGCGGACATTGGCAAGGCGCTGGTCCTCGATATGGGTCAGCGCCTGCGCAACCCCGTTTACGAAGGGCTCCGCCCCGATGAAGCCGTGATCGGGCAGCAGATCGGCGCGATAGGCCAGATGCTCGCCCCCGCCGAAACCGATCTCGAAATGCAGCGGGCGCGAATCCCCGAACAGGATCTCGGAGGTGACAGGGCCGTCCGCCGGTACGCTGATCTGCGGCAGCAGGTTGTCGACCAGCGATTGCTGGTGCTTGCGCAATTTCTTGCCGACGCTGCGGCCATAAAGCCGCGCAATGGTGGTCGGATCGCCTTCCTTGAACGCTGTCATGGCGCGCCCATAGAAAAACGCCCGAGGCATGACCACCCCGGGCGTCCGATTTCGATGATCAAAGCTGGCTCGGCGCGGAGCGCCGCAAGGCCGACCGGCCGCCCGCAGCTGCTCGATCCCGAAAGGATCGAAACGCAGCGAGGACGCAGCCGCGGAGGCGGCTGCGAAAAGCAGGTTACGCCGCTTCGACTTCCTCGCTCTCGTCGCGCAGCACGTAGCCGCGGCCCCAGACGGTCTCGATGTAGTTCTCGCCGCCGCACGCGAGGCTCAACTTCTTGCGCAGCTTGCAGATGAACACGTCGATGATCTTGAGTTCGGGCTCGTCCATCCCGCCGTAAAGGTGGTTGAGGAACATTTCCTTGGTCAGCGTGGTGCCCTTGCGGAGCGAAAGCAGCTCCAGCATCGCATATTCCTTGCCGGTCAGGTGCACGCGGGCGCCATCGACTTCGACCGTTTTCGCGTCGAGGTTCACGGCCAGCTTGCCGGTGCGGATGACCGACTGCGAATGGCCCTTGGAACGGCGCACAACCGCATAGATGCGGGCGACCAGTTCTTCGCGATGGAACGGCTTGGTGACGTAATCGTCAGCGCCGAAGCCGAAGGAGCGGATCTTGGAATCCATTTCGCTGATGCCCGAAAGGATCAGCACCGGCGTCTGCACCTTGGCGACGCGCAGCTTCTTGAGGACGTCGTAACCATGCATGTCGGGCAGGTTCAGGTCGAGCAGGATGATGTCGTAATCATACAGCTTGCCGAGGTCCAAACCTTCCTCGCCGAGGTCGGTCGAATAGACGTTGAAGCCTTCGGTGGTGAGCATCAGCTCGATCGCCTTGGCGGTGGTCGGTTCGTCTTCGATCAGCAGAACGCGCATTGCAGTCCCCTAACTTGCCCCTGGTAACCCCCGCTTAGGAGAGGTTTCCGACTGTTAACCACGCCACTTCTCACCAAAAAAGGTTAATAAGAAGTTTAGAGCGTTAACTTTTTGGAGTGAGTCTTTCGAGTCACACTCCGAAAGCCGCACATTTACGGGGTTATGCGTCCGGTTCCGGCCTGTCGCCCTCGGAAGAACCCTAACGCACGCCTGCGAGTTTCTTAGCCCTGCGCCGCTCGGCGCTCGATCCGAGCCCGATCGCTTCGCGGTATTTGGCGACGGTGCGCCGGGCGAGATCGAAGCCTTCCTTCTGGAGCATTTCGGCAAGCTGCTGGTCGGACAGGATGTTCTTCGCGGTCTCGGCGTCGATCAGCGCCTTGATGCGCGCCTTGATCGCGGCGGACGATGCACCCTCGCCATCGGCAGAGGCCACGCCGCTGGTGAAGAAGTATTTGAGCTCGAATGTCCCGCGCGCGCAGGCGAGGTACTTGTTGCTGGTGACGCGGCTGACCGTGCTTTCGTGCATCTCGATCTGCTCGGCCACCTCGCGCAGGGTGAGCGGGCGCAGTTCGGAAACCCCGCGGCGGAAGAAGCCGTCCTGCTGCTTCACGATCTCGGCTGCGGTCCTGAGAATCGTCTTCTGCCGCTGGTCGAGCGCACGGATCAGCCAGTGCGCATCCGCCAGCTTCTCCTTGAGCCAGCTCTGCGATTCGCGGCTGGTCGCACCGGCATTGAGTTCCACGAAATATCCGCGGTTAACGATCAGCTTGGGCAGGGTGTCTTCGTTGAGCGCTATGTCCCAGCCGCCTGCCGCGTTCCCGGTGACGAGAATATCGGGCACCACCGTGCTGCTTTCGGATGGCGCAAAGGCGAGGCCGGGGCGCGGGTTGTAGCTGCGCAATTCGCGCAGCATGTCGGCGAAATCCTCGTCATCGACGCGGCACAGGCGCTTCAATCGCTCCACCTCGCCGCGTGCGACCAGATCGAGATTGTCGATCAGCGCTTTCATGCACGGGTCATAGCGGTCGGCCTCGCGCGCCTGGATGGCGATGCATTCGGCCAGATTGCGTGCACCGACGCCCGAAGGATCGAGCGATTGCACCAGCCTGAGGGCCGCCTTGGCATCGAACACATCGACCCCGAGATCATCCGCCACCTCTTCGAGCGGGGTGGTGAGGTAGCCTGCCTCATCCAGCATGCCGATGATGTGACGGGCAATGGCAAGGGTGGAAGGATCGGCCCCCGAAGCCCCCAATTGGCCTTCGAGATGCTCTGCCAGCGTCACTTCTGCGGCGCGCAGCTGCTCCCAATCGGGCATGTCATCGAAATCGCCGGAGCCTCCCGCACCCGCCGCGCCCCATTCGGCATCGCGCATCGAAGGCGCCGCACCGTCGCCGGTATCCCAGTCACGGTCGACCGAGGCGAGATCGAGCGGGGCATCGCCTTCGCCGCCGCCGGCCAGCATCAGCTGGTCAGCCGTGGCATCCTCGCCCGCCGGTGCCGGAAGCTCGATGCGCTCCGGCTCGGCGCCGTTGTCAGCCGGGCCACCGGTGTCGAGCAGCGGATTGGCCTCCAGCGCCTCGGCGATGAAGGTCTCGATTTCGAGATTGGAGGCCGCCAGCAGCTTGATCGCCTGCTGCAATTGCGGCGTCATCACCAGCGATTGCGACTGCCGTAAATCGAGGCGGGGGCCTAATGCCATGCCTGCGTGCGCCCTAGAGCGTGAAGCTCTCGCCGAGATAGAGCCGCCGCACGTTTTCGTCGGCGACGAGTTCCTGCGGACTGCCGGCGAACAGCACCTGCCCGCCATAGATGATGCAGGCGCGGTCGACGATATCGAGTGTCTCGCGCACGTTGTGATCGGTGATCAGCACCCCGATGCCGCGCTGCTTGAGGTCCTTCACCAGATCGCGGATATCGCTGATCGACAGCGGGTCGATACCCGCGAAGGGCTCGTCGAGCAGCATGATCGAAGGCTTGGCCGCCAGCGCACGCGCAATCTCGCAGCGCCGCCGCTCGCCCCCCGAAAGCGCCATTGCCGGGCTTTCGCGCAGGCGGGTCAGGCCGAATTCCTCGAGCAGGCGCTCCAGCTCGCTGGCGCGGGTGGCGGCATCGGGCTCGACCATTTCGAGCACGCAGGCGATGTTCTGTTCCACCGTCATGCCGCGGAAGATGCTGGTTTCCTGCGGCAGGTAGCCCAGGCCCAGGATCGCACGGCGATACATCGGCAGCTTGGTCACATCCTCGCCATCCATCAGGATGCGGCCCGAATCGGGCTTCACCAGACCCATGATCGAATAGAAGCAGGTGGTCTTGCCCGCGCCATTGGGGCCGAGCAGGCCGAGCACCTCGCCCTTGGCCACATGCAGCGAGATATCGGTGAGCACGGCCCGCTTTTCATAGCTCTTGGCGATCGAGATCACTTCCAGACCGCTGCCGAGCGGCTGTTGGGCGTCGGGCGCGCTGGCCGGCTGGGGAAGGGCGGTCGTGGTCATTGCGGATCAGTCTTTAGCAGTCCTGATGCCACAGAAAAGGGGCGCGCCGCGTTTGGCAGGATTTTTGCTTAGACCGGCCGGCATTGAGGCGAGCGGATGGCAGTGCGCTGCAAAGCTCCCGCCTTTACCGCAGCTTGCAGGGCGGATCTTGCAGTGGGCGCAACAAAATGACGAATTTCCGCCCCTTCTTGCAACCATGCGGCGGCTTTGCGATAAGATGTCACAAAATCGAAACCGTTGGGGAGCGGCGCAAATGGGGAAAGCCACAGACAGTCACGTCAGCCGGATTGTCAGCTCAGGCCGGACGCGGGACTGGCGCAAGGCAATGAGCGACCATGTCGCCTATGGCCTGCTGGTCTATACCGGGTTGCAGATTTTCATGACGGTGAAGGCGCTGGCGGAAGGCACTTCCGGACTGCTGCCCTATCTGGCGCTGGTGGTGCTGGTGGCGGGGATCATCCCCGTATGGCGCTGGTTCGAAAAACGCTGGGCCGATCTGAACGACGCGCAGGCCGCCGACCCGGCTTTCGCCCCCGCATTCCGCCGCGATGTCATGGCCCTGTGGTCGCTGGCGATCGGTCTGCCGTTTGGCCTGACCGTGATCTTCAAGGTGATCCTGAGCCTGTTCTGACCGGCGGGCGACCCGGAGGCCGCCCGCGCGATGCAGTCGCTTACTTCGACGCTTCGTAACGCTCGATCGCCTCGATGGTGATCTGGCGCGCTTCTGCGGCTGTGCCCCAGCTGCCGACGCGCACCCACTTTTCGGCTTCCAGATCCTTGTAGTGGGTGAAGAAGTGCTCGATCTGCTGGAAGATGATCGAAGGCAGGTCGCTCGTCTCGATCACGTCCGCGTAATAGGGAAAGGTCTCGTTCACCGGCACGCAGACCAGCTTTTCATCGCCGCCCTGTTCATCTTCGAGGTTGAGCACGCCGATCGGGCGGGCCCGCACGACGCAGCCCGGAATGAAGGGCGAGCGCGAGATCACCAGCGCATCCAGCGGATCGCCATCGGGCGAAAGGGTGTGCGGCACGAAGCCGTAATTGGCCGGATAGCGCATCGGCGTGTGGAGGATGCGGTCGACGAACAGCGCGCCGCTTTCCTTGTCGAATTCGTACTTCACCGGCTCGCCCCCGGTCGGCACTTCGATGATGACGTTGAGATCGTCGGGCGGGTTCACCCCGGTGGGGATCTTGTCGATGCGCATGATTGTTCTCTTTTGTGGTCTGCGTGTGAGAGGTAACGCGCCGCCCTTTAATCGGTGCCGCAGGATTGCGAAAGACCCCGCGTGGCCTTAACTGCGCGCCCCATGAGCAAGAAAACCCCGCAGGCCATTCGCGGCACCCAGGACATCTTCGGCGCCGATGCCGAAGCCTTCGCCTTCGTGGTCGAAACCTTCGAGCGCGTGCGGCGGCTGTATCGCTTCCGCCGGGTGGAAATGCCGGTGTTCGAAAAGACCGAGGTGTTCGCCCGCAGCCTTGGCGAGACGACCGATGTGGTGTCGAAGGAGATGTATTCCTTCGACGACCGCGGCGGCGAGAGCCTGACCCTGCGCCCGGAGTTCACGGCGGGCATCGTGCGGGCGTTTCTCACCAACGGCTGGCAGCAATATGCGCCGCTGAAGGTCGCGACCCACGGGCCCCTGTTCCGCTATGAGCGCCCCCAGAAGGGCCGCTACCGCCAGTTCCACCAGATCGACGCCGAGGTGATCGGCGCGAGCGAGCCGCAGGCCGATGTCGAGCTGCTGGCGATGGCGGACCAGCTCTTGAAGGAACTGGGCATCCACGATGTCACCCTGCACCTCAACACGCTGGGCGATGCCGCAAGCCGTGAGGCGTGGCGGGCGGCTTTGATCGATTACTTCCGGGCGGTGAAGGATCAGCTGTCGGAAGAATCGCAGGAGCGGCTGGAGAAGAACCCGCTGCGGATTCTCGATTCGAAGGACCCGAGGGACAAGCCGTTCCTCGCCGATGCACCCAAGATCGACGCGTTTCTGTCTGAGGAAGCCAGCGCCTTCTTCGCCGCCGTCACCAGCGGGCTGGATGCGGCAGGCGTGAAGTGGGTGCGGGCCGAAAGCCTTGTGCGCGGGCTCGATTACTACCGCCACACGGCGTTCGAGTTCATCCCCGACGAGGGCAGTGCTTCGGCGGCGGCTTTGGGGAGCCAGAGCACGGTGCTGGGCGGCGGGCGCTATGACGGGCTGATGGAATCGCTGGGCGGCGCAGCAACTCCTGCGGTCGGTTGGGCTGCGGGGATCGAGCGGCTGGCGATGCTGGTGGGGGCGCGGGAGGAGGAGCCGGCCGATCTGATAATCGTCGTCGAGGATGATGCGCGGGTTGCAGAGGCGATTGGCCTGATTGGCGATGTTCGAAAGCAGGGGTTTTCTGCCGAACTGATCGCCTCCGGATCGTTGAGAAAGCGCTATGACAAAGCGGTGAAGCGGGCGTCGAAGGTTATCCTCTCACTGAAACCCGATATGGCGCACAGCGTTACTGGCGGTCACCCCGAAGCGGAAGTTTTGGGCGCACTGCGCCCGTACTATTAGCGACTCTTCGTCACCCTGAACTTGTTTCAGGGTCCATCGTGCCGCCTCTAATGCGGCTCAAAACGGCAGAATGGATGCTGAAACGAGTTCAGCATGACGAGTAAGAGAAGAACCCCATGCAAATCCCCCCCGAACGCCTTGACCAGATCGCGCACCGCTTTGCGGAGCTGGAAGCGCGCATGGCGTCTGGCACGCTTGAGGGCGAGGCCTTCGTGCGCGCCTCGCGCGACTATGCCGAGCTTGAACCCGTGGCCAAGGCTGCCGGGCTGGTGGCGGCGATGCGCGAGGAGGTTCTGGCGCTCGAAGCCATGCGCGAGGACCCCGAATTCCGCTCCATGGCGCAAGAGGAACTCGCCAAGATCCGCGAGGAACTGCCCGAACTCGAACGCCAGCTCGCCATCGCGCTGCTGCCGCGCGACGCGGCCGACGCCAAGCCCGCGATGCTCGAAATCCGCGCCGGCACCGGGGGCGACGAGGCCGCGCTGTTCGCCGCCGATCTCTACCGCATGTACGAACGCTACGCCGCCGAGCAGGGCTGGAAGGTCGAGCCGGTCAGCGTCAACGCCTCCGACATCGGCGGCTACAAGGAAGTGATCGCCAACGTCACCGGCACCGGGGTGTTCGCCAAGCTGAAGTTCGAAAGCGGCGTCCACCGCGTCCAGCGCGTGCCCGTGACCGAAAGCGGCGGGCGTATCCACACCTCGGCCGCGACGGTCGCAGTGCTGCCCGAGCCAGACGAGGTCGACGTCAATATCGAGGAGAAAGACCTCAAGATCGACGTCTATCGCGCATCGGGCGCTGGGGGTCAGCACGTCAACACCACCGATTCGGCTGTGCGAATCACCCACCTGCCGACCGGCACCGTCGTCACCTGTCAGGACGGGCGCAGCCAGCACAAGAACCGCGAGAAGGCGATGCAGGTGCTGCGCACGCGGCTCTACGATGCCCAGCGCGAGGCCACGCAGGGTGCCGAGGCCGAGGCGAGGAAGGCGATGGTCGGCTCCGGCGATCGCAGCGAGCGCATCCGCACCTACAATTTCCCGCAAGGGCGCGTCACCGATCACCGTATCGGCCTGACCCTGCACAAGCTGGAAGAGGTGCTCGCCGGGCCGGGCCTCGCCGAACTGATCGATGCCCTGATCGCCGAGGACGAAGCCAAGCGGCTGGCGGCGTTGAGTGAGTGATGGGGGCCGAGTGACCGCAGGCGAAGCCATCCGTGCTGCCGCCGAGGCTCTCGCGCCGGTCAGCGATACTGCAAGGCTGGATGCCGAATTGCTCATGGCTCACCTGTTCGGCGTCACCCGTTCCGAACTGCTGCTTCGCCATATGCGCGATCCGGAGCCTGCGGGCTTTGCCGCGCTGGTCGAGCGGCGCGCTCTGCACGAGCCGGTAGCCTATATTACAGGGCGGCAGGAGTTTTACGGCCTGCCCTTCATCGTAACCCCGGCAACGCTGATTCCGCGGGCCGACAGCGAAACGCTGGTCGAGGCGGCGCTGGCGGCCAAGCCCGATGCTGCCCGCGTGCTCGATCTTGGCACGGGATCTGGTGCATTGTTGCTGGCCGTCCTTGCCTATCTGCGCGAGGCGGAAGGCGTGGGAATTGACCGCTCGGCCGCGGCGATTGCGGTGGCGCAGCGCAATGCCGAGCAGCTGGGACTGCGCCCGCAGGCGCATTTTCGTGAAGGCGACTGGCACAAGCCGGAGTGGGCGGATGGTCTGGGCACTTTCGACCTGATCCTGTGCAACCCTCCCTATGTCGAAGCAGACGCCGCGCTGGACGTGCAGGTTCGCGACTTCGAACCTGCCACAGCGCTGTTTGCCGGCCCCGAGGGGCTCGACGATTATCAGGTCCTGATCCCGCAGCTGGGAGGCCTGCTTGCGCCCGGCGGCCTTGTGGTTTTCGAGATCGGACACCGGCAGGGCGATGCCGTGACAGCGATGGCGACAGCGGCCGGGTTCAGCACCGAATTGCGCCGCGACCTCGGCGGGCGGCCCCGCGCCCTGGTGTTGCGGTGAGCAAAATCGTTGCGGGGCTTGGCAAAGGGCTTTGGCATCGCTACCTCCCGAATCAGGCCGGATGATTTGCGAAGGGCGCAAATCGCTGGGCCAAGCTCCTGAACTTAGCTGATACGGCCGTCAGGGCACGTCCCCGGCCATGGCAGCGCGGAGCGCGCCGCAGGCATTGGCAAGCCCGATGCTGCTGCGCTGGAACAAGGGGTCTGTTGACCGCGTTTATTGCGCCAGGTCGCTGATTAAGGAACACTTTCCTTGAATAACAACAACCGGAACAACCGTCGCCGCGGGCGCGGTAACCGCAATCAGGGCGGCAACGGCAGTCAGCTCAACCGGATCGACAGCCGGGCGCGGGGCAATGCTCCGCAGATGCTCGACAAGTACAAGAAGCTTGCGCAGGACGCCCAGCACAATGGCGACCGCGTGCAGATGGAATACTATCTGCAATTTGCTGACCACTATTTCCGGGTGATCGCTGATAACAAGGCGCGTCAGGACGAACAGCGCGGTTCCGGTGGCCAGGGGCGCCGTGACGAACGCGAACAGGCCGAAGATTACGGCGACGACGATCTCGATTTCGACCGTGGCCGTCGCAGCGAGCAGTCAAGCCGCTCGCGCTATGACCAGCAGGACAATGCACCGCGTGCCGACCTTGAGGAAGGCGAAGCCGGGCAGGAAGGCGAATCCTTCCTTCCTTCCGACCGTGACGACGATCGTGCAGAGCCACAGCCGCGCCAGAACAATGCCCGTCGCCAGCAGCGCAAGCCACGTGACGGTGAGCGCACCGAACGTCCGGAACGCGCCGAGCGCAGCGAGAAGCGCGCCGAAAAGCCCGCCCGGACCCGCAAGCCGCGCAAGTCTGCCGATGATGGCGTGCAGCAAGGTATCGACAGTTCGATTCTCCCGCCCTCGATCCGCGGCGATGATGCGGGCGGAGACAGCGGCGCTCTCGAAACCGTCGAGTAAGCTGCATGTGGGAGCGGCTGGCGGCGGGCCCCGCGCTGGCGCAGCGCTATCCTGCGCTGGCTGCTGTCGCGCTTGGCCTCGTCGCGGCCTGCGCCTATCCGCCGCTGCACCTGTGGCCGCTTGGCCTTGCCGCGCTGGCGGGGTTTGTCTGGCTGATCCACACCACTGACAGCTGGCGCGGCGCTCTATGGCGCGGCTGGGTGTTCGGCTGGGCGCATCTGACGCTCGCCAATAACTGGATCGCGACCGCTTTTACCCATCAGGCCAAGATGCCCGAAGCGCTGGGCTGGGCGGCGGTGCCGCTGCTGTGCATCTACCTCGCGTGGTATCCGGCCCTTGCCGCGCTGGCCGCGCATTCGCTGGCGCGGAAGCGTCCGCGGTGGGCCTTCGGGCTGGTGCTGGCGGGTGCGTGGATCGTCACCGAGTGGCTGCGCGGCTGGGTGTTCACCGGCTACCCCTGGCCGCCATTGGGGCTGATGCTGCTGGGCCCGTGGGACCGCATGGGCTGGGCTGGCCTGTTGCCGTGGACGGGAACCTATGCCCTGTCGGGCGTTGCCCTGCTGCTGGCGAGCTTGGTGCTGTGGGCAGCGTTGGCGCGGCGAAAGGTGCTCGCCATTGCGGGTCTCGCCATCATCGTGGCGGGGATGGTTCTGCCCCTGCACGGACGTCCGATCAAACCGCCCCTGAAAGGCATCAACTACACCCTCGTCCAGCCGCACATTCCGCAATCCGAAATCAACGACGGATCGAAATTCGAGGAGCAGTTCGCCCGGATTGCTGCGCTGACCAGCGCGGGGCGCAACGGGTCGCGGGTGGTGCTGTGGCCCGAAAGCGCGATCCCCGATTACCTTGAGGACGGCTACCCCGAACGCTTCTACCAGCAGATGACCGCAGGGGCTGACCCTGTCTTCGCCCGCAAGCGGATCGGCAGGGTGATCGGCCCGCAATCGACCTTGTTGACGGGTGTGGTCAACCTCGACATCGGCACTCGCGCCGATGGTTCGCGGGGGGCACTCAGCGCCCGCAATTCGGTGATCGCGATGAACGGTGAGGGCGCGATCACCGCGACCTATGCCAAGGCACACCTTGTTCCTTACGGCGAATATCTGCCGATGCGGCCGCTGCTGGAGCCGCTCGGCCTGTCGCGATTGGTCGCCGGCACCATCGATTACGAACCCGGCCCCGGCCCGCGCACGATCGACCTTGGCGAACATGGCAAGGCAGGCATCCAGATCTGTTACGAGATCGTCTTTTCCGGCCATGTGGTCGATCCCGCCAACCGCCCGGATTACATCTTCAACCCGTCCAACGATGGCTGGTTCGGTCGCTGGGGCCCGCCGCAGCATCTGGCACAGGCGCGGATGCGCGCGGCCGAGGAAGGCCTGCCGGTGCTGCGTTCGACCACCACCGGGATCAGCGCCGTTATCCACGCCAATGGTGTGGTCGACGAGACGATCGCGATGGGCAAGGCTGACGCGATCGAAGGCATTGTGCCGCACGCGCTGCCGCCGACGCTGTTTGCGCAGTGGGGCCACACCCTGACGCTGGCATGGGCTGCACTGTTCATCGTGCTGGGTCTGGCTTTGCCGAGAGTGCTTGCACTGCTCCCCGCGCGCCGCTAGGGCGGAGGCGAGCAGTCGGACATAAAGGTTTCCTTATATCTCTATAAGGTTCCGCAGCCGGCGCAATTCCGCACTTTCACACCCCCGGGGGAATTCATGCGCACCAGTTACCTCTTCACCTCCGAAAGCGTTTCCGAAGGCCACCCCGACAAGGTTTCGGACCAGATTTCCGATGCCATCGTCGACCTGTTCCTGTCGAAAGACCCCGAAGCGCGCATCGCCTGCGAAACCCTGACCACCACCCAGCTGGTGGTGCTGGCGGGCGAAATCCGCTGCAAGGGCGTGTTCGAGAATGGCGAATGGGCTCCCGGCGCCAAGGAAGAGATCGAGCAGGTCGTCCGCAACACCGTGAAGCGCATCGGCTATGAACAGGACGGCTTCCACTGGGAGAAGCTGGAGTTCATCAACCGCCTGCATGGCCAGTCCGCCCACATCGCGCAGGGCGTCGATGCCAAGGAAAACAAGGACGAAGGCGCGGGCGATCAGGGCATCATGTTCGGTTACGCCACCGACGAGACCCCCGGCTACATGCCCGCCACGCTCTATTACAGCCACAAGATCCTCGAGCGCATGGCAGCGGACCGCCACTCGGGCGCAGCGCCTTTCCTTGAGCCTGACGCCAAGAGTCAGGTGACGCTGCGTTACGAAGGCTCGCTGCCAGTGGCCGCGACTGCCATCGTCGTCTCGACCCAGCACAAGGCCGGTTACGACGAGAACGATCCCGCCAAGCAGGCCGAGCTGGAAGCCTATGTGAAGAAGGTCGTGGCAGACGTGATCCCCCCGGTTCTCCTGCGCGAGACCGAGTATTTCATCAACCCCACCGGCAGCTTCGAAATTGGCGGCCCCGATGGCGATGCTGGCCTCACCGGCCGCAAGATCATCGTCGACACCTATGGCGGCGCGGCTCCGCATGGCGGCGGCGCGTTCAGCGGCAAGGACCCGACCAAGGTTGACCGCTCGGCTGCCTACATCACCCGCTACCTTGCCAAGAACGTGGTCGCTGCGGGCCTTGCCACGCGCTGCACCATCCAGATCGCCTATGCGATTGGCGTGTCAAAGCCGCTGTCGCTTTATGTCGATACGCACGAAACCGGCACTGTGGGCGATGACAAGATCGAGCAGGCGATCCTCGGTATCGCCAAGCTGGGCGGTCTGACCCCGCGCTCGATCCGCACGCACCTTGGCCTCAACAAGCCGATCTACCAGCCGACCGCAGCCTATGGCCACTTCGGCCGCAAGGCGGAAGGCGACTTCTTCCCGTGGGAACGGCTCGATCTGGTCGATGATCTCAAGGCCGCGCTGGCCTGATTGATGGCGCGAGGCGCCGGGCCGGTTCAACGGTTCAGCGCCTCGCGCCACCGGCCCCAGCTGGTGCCGGTGACAAGGCCTGCAAAGGCACCGGGCAAGGCGAAGAACAGGATTTCCGCCCCGATCTCTCCGCCCATCATCGCAACCACCATGACTGGCACCAGCGCGCCAAGCGCCAGCCCGGCAAGCGCATAGGTGCCACCATCCTCGCGCTGTCGCTCGCTGAGAAAAAAGGTCAGCGGCAGGCCAAACAGCACCGCCGATCCCAGCACCATCGCGCCTGACAGGGCAAGCGGCCAGACGAGCAGGATCGCGATGTCGCCAAGGCTGCCATCGTCCTTGAATTCGATTGCCATCGGCACGAACAGCACCGCCAGATAGGGCGCAGCCCCTGCCAGCGTGCCCCAGCCGACGGCGCGGGCGAAGGCGGTCAGTCCGTTGATCATCGCTCTTTCCTTCCGATACGGGGGAGCGGGCGGCACGGTCGCCGCCCGCCATCCGTGATTACGCCTCGTTCGCGATTGGCCGGGCATTGGCGGCCCATTGCTCCTCGCGGAACCACGCGCCGACCTTACGGCCGAACTTGGCGATCGCATTCATGTTGAAGAAGTGCATCGCGCCCAGCACCAGCACCGCGACCCCGACCTTGCCCGAAAGGTAGCGGATCGCTTCCGGCAGGCTTTCAGGCGGCTTGCCGAATTGCAGCGCCAGCAGGATGAAGCCGAGGTTGACCAGATAGAAGCCGACCACCAGCAGATGATTGGTCGAACGGGCCAGCACCTCGTCATGGCCGAAGCAGTCGATCAGAAACACCTCGCCATTCGAAGAAAGGGTGCGCGCCACCCAGATGGTCAGCGCGATGCTGATGGCAAGATAGGCGAGATAGCTCAGGGATTCATGCATCGATACCTCCTGTTGTTTCTGTAAAAACCGAAAGAAAAGGGCAAGCGGACAGGGCGTGCGGGTGTTCTCCTTTGTCAGTTGCGGGATTTGCCGGGGATCAGGCGGGCGACCTTGCCGCCCAGCTTCATCAGCGTGACCAGCGTCGATTTGGGCAGGCCGCGCACATCGTCATACCAGTGCGCCAGCGTGCCGATGAATTCGTGCATCCGTCCGATGCGCTCGGCGACATGGGGCGGCACGTCGCTGCGCCCCTCCATATCGGCGCTCAGCTGGCGCAGCGCGGCGATGGTCGGGTCGATCTCGCGCTTCTTGCGCTCGGTGACGATCCTGACGAGCATTTCCCACAGGTCGGTCTCGGCCACAAAATGGTCGCGCCGGTCGCCTTCGACATGGGTGCGACGGACGATGCCGTAGGATTGCAGTTCCTTGACGCCGGTCGACACGTTCGAGCGGGCGAGGCCAAGTGTTTCGCAGATCTCCTCCGCATGGAGCGGGCGATCGCTGAGATAGAGCAGCGCGTGGATCTGCGCGACCGAGCGGTTGACCCCCCAATGCGTGCCCATTTCCCCCCAGTGGAGGATGAAGGATCGCGCTTCGGGAATATCAAAGACTCGCATGTCACCATTCATTTCTGTAAAAACAGAAATAACTGATGGCGACGTTAGGTCAAGCGATTTTCTTGCGGACGTCTGGCGGCCTCTGCCTAGCCGTGTTCGCCGTGGATCGGCGAGGGGCGGTCCAGCGCTAGGTCGGCATCGGAAAAGGTGAAGGGGCTGCGCACCCCGGCCATCCCGCCAAGTTCCACCCGCATCCCGCGTGCGATTACCTGCGGATCGGCAAAAACCTCGTCCAGCCGGTTGATCGGGCCTGCAGGAACGCCGGCGGCGTGGCAGGCATCGAGCAGGGCCTGCTTGGTCCAGCCAGCCGCCGCCTCGGCGATTTCCGCGTCAAGCGCGCGGGCGTTGGCGGTGCGATCGCCGTTGGTGACAAAGCGCGGATCATCGCACAGTTCGCTGCGCCCCAGCACCGCCATCAGCTTGTGAAACAAGCCGTCATTGGCAGGCGCCAGGATCACGTGCCCGTCGCTCACCGCGAACACTCCATAGGGCGCGACCTGCGCGTGGGCGTTGCCCATCCGCGGCGGGTTGTGCCCGGTGGTGAAGAAATAGGTCGCCTGATTGGCAAGCAGGCCGACCGAACAATCGAGCAGGCTCATATCGACCTGCTGCCCTTTGCCCGTGCGCGCCCGCATCAGCAGCGCCGCCTGAACGCCGTTGGCAGCCCAGACCCCTGTGGCGAGGTCGCTGATCGAAATGCCCATCTTGACCGGATGCCCCTCCGGCTCGCCGGTCAGCGACATGAGGCCGCTCATGCCCTGCGCGACGAAATCATATCCCGCCTCGTGGGCGCGCGGGCCGGTCTGCCCGAAGCCGGTGATCGAGCAATAGACAAGGCCGGGGTTTCCGGCCGAAAGGCTGGCATAATCGAGGCCGAATTTGGCGAGGCTGCCGGTCTTGAAGTTCTCGATCACCACATCCGCATCGGCGCACAGGGCCTCGACCCGTGCCAGATCCTCCGCCTTGCCAAAATCCGCGATGATCGAGCGTTTGCCACGATTGCAGGCGTGGTAATAGGCCGCCTCGCGGTGGACTGTGCCGCTCGCATCGGTGCGCTCGACCCAGGGCGGGCCCCACAGCCGCGTGCCATCGCCTTCCGGGCTTTCGACCTTGATCACATCCGCGCCGAGATCAGCCAGAATCTGCCCGCAGAATGGCCCCGCCAGCACCCGCGCGAGTTCCACCACCTTGAGACCCGCAAGCGGGGCGTTGGGGTTGCGGGGTTGGGCCAGCCACATCGCCTATTCCCCCAGGTGGCGCTTCAGGAAAGCTGTGCTGTCTGCCAGCACCGGGCCCTTGGCCCTGAACGGCACCGAGAGCGCCATGACGATTTCCTCATGGTCGAGCGGGCCGTAATTTGTCACCTCCACCGGCGCGCCAAGCTCGCGCAGCCTTGCGCCGAGGTTGTTGGCATTGCGGGGCCGCACGGTTTCGTCACCGTCCGAGGTCACCAGCAGCAGCGGCGGTGCGTCGGTCCGGGCAAAGGTGATCGGCTGGGTCTCCTCCGGGCGCGGCCACTGGCTGAACGCCGCGATCGAGCGCGGGCTGTCGAAGGGGTAGAAATCATAGGGGCCGGACAGACCGACGGCTGCCTTCACTTTCGCGGGATCGGCCCCGGCCGCAACCAGCCGTTTGCTGTCCAGCGCCAGCATCACGGCTTCGTAGGCGCCTGCCGAATGGCCCATGAAGGCCATCCGCTCCGGATCGCCCCCATATTGCGCGATGTTGTCCTGCACCCAGCGCACCGCCTGTGCGCCGTCATCGAGAAAGGCAGGGAAGTGGACGTCCGGCACCTTGCGATAGTCCGGAATGACCACAAGGAATCCCTTCCGCGCCAGCGCCCGTCCGGCAAAGGCATAGGACGTGCGGTCGCCCTTGGCCCATCCGCCGCCGTACCAGAAGATCACCACCGGCAGCTTGCCGTCTGCGGGCATGGCATTGGGTGCCCAGATGTCGAGGCTCTGGCCGTGACTGCCGAACAGCACGCCCTCGGCCGCAGGATACGTCCCTTCGCGTCCGCCCCAGGCGCGGTCGTAATAGGACAGCAGCCGCGGCGGAGAGACGAAGGCCAGAATCCCTCCTGCTAACGCCGCCAGTGCCACAACGCCAAGCGCGAGCGCACGCAGCATCACACCACGTAATGCGCGGTGGTGGTTGCGGCGATGTCGGCCTCGGTCACGCCGGGCGCCATCTCGATCAGGCGGAAGGGCGAGGCGTGATCGGGCCGCTGGAATACGGCGAGATTGGTGATCACCATGTCCACCACGCCCGCTCCGGTCAGCGGCAGAGTGCATTGCGGGATGAACTTCGGGGTCCCGTCCTTGGCGGTGTGGTCCATCACCACGATGATCTTCTTGACGCCCGCGACCAGATCCATCGCGCCGCCCATGCCCTTGATCATCTTGCCCGGGATCATCCAGTTCGCAATATCGCCGTTCTCGGCCACTTCCATCGCGCCCAGCACGGTAAGGTCAATATGCCCGCCGCGGATCATGCCGAAGCTGGTCGCGCTGTCGAAATAGGCGCTGTGCGGCAATTCGCTGATGGTCTGCTTGCCGGCATTGATCAGATCGGCGTCGACCTCGTCATCATAGGGGAACGGACCGATGCCGAGCATCCCGTTCTCGCTCTGCAAGGTCACCAGCATCCCTTCGGGAATGTGGTTGGCGACCAGCGTCGGAATGCCGATGCCGAGGTTGACGTAATATCCGTCCTTCAGCTCGCGTGCGGCGCGCGCGGCCATTTCATCGCGGGTCCAGCCCTGCGGTAGCGTGCTCATGCCTGTTATTGCCCTTTTGTGCCCAGCAGCGGTTCGATCAGGAACCAGCCGTCGCCGATCAGCGGTTCCAGCCCCACGCCTGCTTCGGGGCTGCGGAGATATCTGTAGCGTTCGTCGAAATCGGCTCGCTCGTCGCCTGCGATGGCGACGATGCAGGTGATTCCGGCGAGGTTTTCCCGGCGCTTCTGCTTGCTGTCATCGCCCCCGCGGCTGAGCGAGATGATGTCCTGCCCGCGCGGGTCGAGGCCCGACTGTTCAAGCGCGGTGCGCAGCGCGCCCGACTGGTTGACCGGCAGGTCGGTCAGCCACGCAATCTCCACACCCGCTTCGCGCAGGATCGCAAGGCCAAGCGCAAGGCCTGTCTGCTTGGCAGGGTTGGCGGGCGGAGCGAAGACCCCGCCCTTGGGATCGAGATCGATCAGCGCCACCGGCTGTTCGCCCACGGCGCAGCGCCGACGCTGGCCGTCCAGCGCCACCGGATCGCTCAGCATCGCCGAAAGCAGGTCCGCACCGCTTTTGGCACCATTGGCCGATGCCTGCCCGTAACGCACGAAGCGCGCAAAGCCCAACTGGTCGCCGGGAATGGGATTGGCCGGATCGGGATAGGGCACGGGTGCTGCAGCTTGCGGCGCCGGAGCGGGGGCGGGTGCGGGAACAGCCGCCGCGGCAACGGCCACTGGCGGCGCCGGGCGCTGGGCCGGGAGTGTGACAGGCGCGGGCTGCGGGGCTGGCACTGCTGCCGGAGCCGCGATCACCGGTGCCGGCGCGGGCGTCCGGACCGCCGTTGCCACCGGTGCAGGCGGGACCGCAATCGCCGGTGCCGTCGCCGGAACTGTCACAACGGACGGAGCGGGAGCAGGCGGCGGCGTTACTGACGCAGGGGCAGGTGCAGGGGCCGCGACGGGCGCTGCCGCGACCGTGACGGTCGGGTTTTGGACCGCGGCGGGCGGCTTTGGTGCGGGCGCTGCCGCAACTGCCGCCGGAGTGGCTTCCGGTGCCGGGCGCACATCATTCTTGCCGCCCTTGCCATCCACCCGCGTGCCGACCACGGCAGAACCTGCCAGCGCCGGAATCGCCACCGCGACGCAGCCTGACAAGGATGTCCCCGCCAATGCCAGCAAGGGCAGAATTGCAAGCCTGCGATTGATCATACCGCCTCCCTCTCACGCACGGTTCTGAACTCGATCTTCTTGTCATAGGGCGCGCCGCAGACGATGCGGTTAACATAGACGCCGGGCAAATGGATCTGGTCGGGATCAAGGCTTCCGGCCGGGACCACTTCCTCGACCTCGGCCACGCACACCTTGCCGCATGTCGCCGCCGGCAGGTTGAAGTTGCGGGAAGTCTTGCGGAAGATGATGTTGCCGGTGGTGTCCGCCTTCCACGCCTTGATGATCGAAAGGTCGGCGAAGATGCCCTGTTCAAGGATATAGGTCTGCATCACCCCGTCGCGGTCAGGGAACTGCTTGTGCTCCTTGCCCTTGGCGACTTCGGTGCCGACACCGGTGCGGGTATAGAAGCCCGGAATACCGGCACCTCCGGCGCGCATCCGTTCCGCAAGGGTGCCCTGCGGGCAGAATTCGACCTCCAGCTCGCCGGAAAGATACTGCCGTTCGAACTCCTTGTTCTCGCCGACATAGGAGCTGATCATTTTCCGCACCTGCCGCGTGCGCAGCAGCTTGCCGATGCCTTCGTTGTCGATCCCGGCATTGTTGCTGGCAAAGGTAAGGCCGGTCACGCCGCTGTCGCGGATCGCATCGAGCAGCCTTTCAGGAATGCCGCACAGACCAAAGCCACCGGCGGCGATCAGCATGTCGTTCCTGAGGATGCCTTCAAGCGCGGCGGTGGCATCGGGGTAAATCTTGCTCATTGTGATGACCTGCTCGCTCATGCATCGGGCACGCGAATGCCGTCTGCGGAATGTCACGAAGGCTGATTAGAGGCTTGCGGGCGCGCTGTCACGCCTTGCGAGTCGCCAAGGTGAATCAACTTTCATGTTGCGATGCAGCAAGCAATTTTCCGCCGAATTTTTGCCTGCATTTCGGGCATCTGCTCAAAAAATTCGCAGTTCCATGCAAGCTTTCGTATAAAAATACATCAAATCAACCCATAATTGCATATTATGCAACTCGCTATGTAGCTTTCGCACTTGCACAAAGGTTTGCACTGCTGCATATGCGAAGTGCCTTTCAGGCATCCTCTCCCAAACTTTTCAAGCCCGGCCCAGTGCCGGGCTTTTTTTCTGCCCGGCGTATTTCCGTCGCGTGCCGGGCCTTTTGCGCGCCTGCCAGCGGTCCTCCCCGGGGCTGTGCGATTGCATTCGGGTTTGCCGGTTCCTAGCTATCGGTTCGAGAGAACCAGCAAGACAGGGACTTCCCATGGCCGACGCCGAAACCGCTACGCCCAGCCGCACTGCCCGGTTGCAGGTCGCGCCTGCCCGGCAGGAGGAATCGGGGCAGGGCATCGCCCGTATGCCGCGCTCGGCCTTCCAGAAGCTCGGCATTACCGAAGGCGATGTGGTCGAGATCAAGGGCAAGCGCACCACTGCCGCGATCGCGATGGCGGCCTATCCCGAAGATGACGCGCTCGATGTGGTGCGGCTCGACGGGCTCCAGCGGGGCAATGCCGAGGCCGGATCGGGTGAGCATGTCGAGATCACCCGCGGCGAATCGCGCCCTGCCACCCGCGTCGTCTTTGCTCCGGCCCAGCGCGACATGCGGCTTCAGGGGCCGACCCAGGCGTTGAAGCGCAACTTCTTCCGCCGCCCGCTGGTGGCTGGCGATCTGGTCGCCACCACCGGCCAGCAGCCGGTGCAGAACATGCCGGCCGATGTTCGCCAGCTGTTGCGCGCGCCAGCCTATGCCCTGACCCAGATCAGGCTCACCGTCGCCTCGACCAGCCCCAAGGGCATCGTCCATATCGACGAGAACACCGAGGTCGAACTGCGCGCCGAATTCGAGGAAGCGCGCGATGCCCGGGCGGTGGTCAATTATGACGATGTCGGCGGGATGGAGGAGACCATCCGGGCCCTGCGCGAGATGGTGGAGCTGCCGCTGCGCTATCCGGAACTGTTCATCCGCCTCGGTGTGGAGCCGCCCAAGGGTGTGCTGCTCCACGGTCCGCCGGGCACCGGCAAGACCCGTCTGGCGCAGGCGGTGGCGAACGAATCCGACGCGGAATTCTTCACCATCAACGGCCCGGAAATCATGGGTTCGGGCTATGGCGAATCGGAAAAACGCCTGCGCGAAGTGTTCGAGGAGGCAAGCCGCGCTTCCCCTGCGATCATCTTCATCGACGAGATCGACTCGATCGCCCCCAAGCGCACGCAGGTGCCGGGGGAGGCGGAAAAGCGGCTTGTCGCCCAGCTGCTGACCCTGATGGACGGGCTGGAAAAGCGCGCCAATCTGGTCGTCATCGCCGCCACCAACCGGCCCGATGCGATCGACGAGGCGCTGCGCCGTCCCGGCCGGTTCGACCGCGAGATCGTGATCGGCGTGCCCGACCAGCGCGGGCGGCGCGAGATTCTGGGCATTCACACCCGCGGAATGCCGATGGATGCGACCATCGATCTGGATGAGCTCGCCCGCGTCACCCACGGCTTTGTCGGGGCGGATATCGCCGCGCTGGCCCGCGAGGCCGCGATCGAGGCGGTGCGGCGGATCATGCCGCGGCTCGACCTGGATGAGCGCACGATTCCGCCCGATGTGCTCGACGATCTGTTCGTGTGCCGCGACGATTTCCTCGCTGCATTGAAGCGCATCCAGCCCTCGGCCATGCGCGAGGTGATGGTGCAGGTGCCGAACATCGGCTGGGCCGATATCGGCGGGGTCGGCGATGCCATCGACAAGCTGAAAGAAGGGATCGAACTGCCGCTGAAGAATGCCGAGGCGTTCCGGCGGCTCGGCATCCGTCCGGCCAAGGGCTTCCTGCTCTATGGCCCGCCCGGCACCGGCAAGACCCTGCTGGCCAAGGCGGTGGCGAAGGAGGCCGAGGCCAATTTCATCTCGATGAAATCCAGCGATCTCTTGTCCAAATGGTATGGCGAGAGCGAACAGCAGATCGCCCGCCTGTTCGCCCGCGCCCGCGCCGTGGCACCCTGCGTGGTGTTCATCGACGAGATCGACAGCCTCGTTCCCGCACGCGGCAGCGGGCAGGGCGAACCGCAGGTTACCGGGCGTGTGGTCAACACAATCCTTGCCGAGATGGACGGGCTGGAGGAGCTGCAATCGGTGATCGTGATCGGCGCGACCAATCGCCCGGCGCTGGTCGATCCGGCGCTGCTGCGTCCAGGCCGGTTTGACGAGCTGGTTTATGTCGGCACCCCGGACAAGGCGGGGCGCGAGCATATCCTCGGCATTCACACCGCGAAGATGCCGCTGGCCGACGATGTCGATCTGGCCTCGCTCGCCGCGCGGGCCGAGCGGTTTACCGGCGCCGATCTCGAAGACCTCGTGCGCCGCGCCGGGCTGGGCGCGCTGCGGCGGGCGGGGGGCGATGTCACCGCAGTCGCAGCGCAGGATTTCGAGGCGGCGCTGAAAGACTCGCGTGCCACCGTCACGCCGGAGATGGAGGCTGAATACCAGAAAATGCGCGGCGAGCTGAAAAAGCGCGCTGCCGCGGTGCAGCCGATCGGCTTCCTCTCACCCGATATGCTGACCCCGACGCGGGAAAAGAAGCACGATTGAAGCCACGCCGGTGTTCGCAGAATGTTTCACGTGAAACATTGCTGCGGCACCGGCAAAAACACCCCCAAAAGGGGTCTAAACAGGGTCTAGAGGGGGTCTGGACGGACCTAGAACGGCCTAGTGTGCTGCATCCCAGCTCAGCCCGGTGCCGATTTCGACCCCCAGCGGCACGCTGAGTTCCACCGCCGGAAGCGCGGCTTCGGCCATCACCTGCCGGATGATCGGGGTGGCCGCTTCGACACGCGCTTCGGGCAGTTCGAACACCAGTTCGTCGTGGACCTGCAACAGCATCCGCACATCGTGCAGCCCCGCTTGTTCCAGCGCCGGCAGCATCCGCACCATGGCGCGTTTGATGATGTCCGCGCTGGTGCCCTGAATCGGCGCGTTGATCGCGGCGCGTTCGCTGCCCTGCCGTTCGGCCTGGTTCTTGGAATTGATCCGCGGGAACCATGTCTTGCGCCCGAACAGCGTCTCCGAATAGCCCTGCGCCCGCACGCTTTCGAGCGTTTCGTGGATATAGCGCTGGATGCCGGGGAAGCGCTGGAAATAGGTGTCGATCATCGCCTGCGCCTCGTCCGGCTCGACCTCCAGCCGCGCCGCCAGACCCCAGCGCGAAATGCCGTAGAGGATCGCGAAGTTGATCGTTTTGGCCCGGGCACGGGTATCGCGCGTCACCTCGCCGAACATCTCCCTGGCGGTGCGGGCGTGGATGTCCTCGCCGTGGGCGAAGGCTTCCTTCAGCGTATCGACCCCGGCCATATGCGCGGCCAGCCGCAGTTCGATCTGCGAATAGTCCGCCGCGAGCAGCACATTGCCCGGTTCGGGCACGAAAGCCTCGCGGATTTGCCGGCCGATGGCGGTGCGGATCGGGATGTTCTGGAGGTTCGGATCGGTCGAGGACAAGCGCCCCGTCTGCGCGCCGACCAGCGAATAGCTTGTGTGGACGCGCCCCGTTGCCGGATTGATCGCTTCCTGCAAGGCATCGGTATAGGTCGATTTGAGCTTCGCCAGCTGGCGCCATTCCAGCACCAGCCGCGCAACGCCCGCACCTTCTGCGGCGAGCTTTTCCAGCACCGAAACATCGGTGGAATATTGCCCGCTCTTGCCCTTTTTCCCGCCCTTGTAGCCCAGCTTGTCGAACAGGATTTCGCCCAGCTGCTTGGGGCTGCCGACGGTGAATTCCTGTCCGGCGGCGGCGTGGATTTCGCCTTCCAGCCGGGCGATCTCGCCTGCAAATTCCTCTGACAGCTTTGCAAGGCGGGCGCGGTCCACCCTGATGCCTTCGCGCTCCATCCGGGCGACGACGGGGATCAGCGGGCGGTCCACGCACTCGTAAACCCGCGTGCCGCCCTCGATGGCGAGCCGGGGTTTGAGGTGCGCGTGCAGCCGCCAGGTGACATCGGCATCTTCGGCCGCATAGGCGGTGGCGCGATCCAGCGCGACCTCGCCAAAGCTGATCGCCTTCTTGCCGGTGCCGCACACATCCTTGAAGGCGATGGGCGTATGGCCAAGGTGGCGCTGCGCCAGCTCGTCCATCCCGTGGCCGCCCCCCATGCCGTCCTCGCCGCGCCCCGCGTCGAGCGCGAAGCTGATCACCATGGTATCGTCGATCGGGGCGACCGCGATGCCGTGGCGGGCGAGCACGTTGAGATCATACTTGCCGTTCTGGAAGACTTTCAGAACCGCATCGTCTTCCAGCAGCGGCTTGAGCGCGGCGATGGCATCGGCGAGCGGCACCTGCTGCGGCTTCTGCGCGAACATGTCGTCGCTGCCCCCGCCGATGTTGTGATGGCCAAGCGGGATGTAGCAGGCATCATTGGGGCCAAGCGCGAGGCTGACCCCGACCAGATCGGCGCGGATCGCATCCAGCGATGTCGTCTCGGTATCCACCGCCACCAGCCGCGCCGCTGTGGCGCGCTGGACCCAGTGTTCGAGCCGTTCGAGCGTCTGCACCGTTTCATAGGCGCTGTGGTCGACCGGGGGCATGTCGGGCAGCGGCTGGCGGTTGCCTTCGGCGCTGTCCTTGCCGTTGGCGCCGGCGGTGCTGGGCTTGGGCGGGTTGAGGTCGGTCGGGCGCGAGGGGCTGCCGCGTCCGGCATCGAGCCGCCGCAGCAGCGAAGTGAAGCCGTGGGTTTCCAGGAAGGCCGCCAACGGTTCGGGCGGGACGGGGCCGAGCTTCATTGCCTCGATCGGCTGCGGCAGGTCGCAATCCTCTTTCAGCGTGACGAGGATCTTGCTGAGTTCGGCATCCTCGCGCCCTTCGATCAGGCGCTCTTTCAGCTTGGAAGGCTTCATCGCGGGCGCGGCATCGAGCGCGGCGGTGAGCGAGCCGTGTTCGGCGATCAGCTTGGATGCGGTCTTGGGGCCGATGCCGAAGATGCCCGGCACATTGTCCACCGCATCGCCCATCAGCGCCAGCACATCGCCGACCAGATCGGGGCCGACGCCGAATTTCTCCTCGACCTCCTCCAGCCAGATGCGCTGGTTCTTCATGGTGTCGAGCATGTCGATGCGGGCCGGGCCGTGGGGGCCATCGACCTCGCCGATCAGCTGCATCAGGTCCTTGTCGGAACTGACGATGGTGACGTCCCAGCCCATCGCTTGCGCGGCGCGGGCGTAGGATGCGATCAGATCGTCCGCCTCCAGCCCCGGCACTTCGATGCAGGGCAGGCTGAAGGCGCGGGTGGCGTCGCGGATCAGCGGGAATTGCGGGACGAGGTCTTCGGGCGGTTCGGGCCGGTTGGCCTTGTAATGTTCGTAGATGTCATTGCGGAAAGAGACTCCGCTGGCATCGAGAATCACGGCAAGGTGCGTCGGCCCGTCGGCCTCGTCGAGATCGGCGGCGAGCTTCCACAGCATGGTGGTATAGCCATAGACCGCGCCCACCGGCGTGCCTTCGGGATTGGTCAGCGGCGGCAGCCGGTGATAGGCCCGGAAGATGTAGGACGAGCCATCGACGAGATAGAGGTGCTGCTTTTCTGCCATGCCGCCTGCTAGCACCGGGCAGGCACGCGGGGTAGCCGGTTTGCGCAGGGTGGCGTGGCCAATTGTGGCGGGAATAAGGCAAAATTCGGGCAGGGCGCCTTAATTCGCTTGCGCTGCCCCAATCTTGCCATTATTTGAGGCCTCGAACCGGGGATCAAAGCCGGTCTCGACGCTCTCCCCTTCCGGGAGGCGTGACATTCGCTGAAGAAGGATTTCACATTATGCGCAAGATCATCCTCGCTGCCGCCATCGCCACCTCGGCTCTGGGCCTCGCCGCTTGCTCGGGCGAAACCGCCACCGAAACCGAAGAAGCTGCCGACGCCATGGCTGCTGACGCCGAAGCCAACGCCGACGCCGCTGTCGACGCTGCCGCCGAAGCCACCGACGCTGCTGCTGAAGCCACCACCGAAGCTGCTGACGCCGCTGCCGCGACCGCGACCGAAGCTGCTGACGCTGCTGCCGCGACCGCCGAAGCTGCGACCGCTGCTGCCGAGTAATCGGATGTGAACCGCGCCGCTTCAGGCGGTGCGGTCATACGCAAAGGGCGGTGCCGCAAGGCGCCGCCCTTTTTGTTTGTGCGATCCGCTGAAGACCGGCCTCAGCCGCCGGTGCCGTATGGCGCGCTGGCCCAGTTGCGCACCGGGCTTTGCTGGGCGCGCACGGCGAAACCATCATACAGCGCGCGGGCAATCGCGGCGATGCGTTCTTCGCGCGCGGCCTTGGTGCCTTGCCCCGTGACATAGATCGCCACCGCGATCACGCGGCCATCGGGGCATTCGATCAGCCCGACATCGCTCGACGTGTTGTTGAGCGATCCGGTCTTGTGGCTGACCCGCGCTTCCAGCGGGATGTGCGCCGGGATGCGGCGCTTGCCCGTCACCGTGCGGCTCATCGCGCCGAGCAGCACCTGACGGCTCTGGTCGGACAGGAACTCGCCGCGATAGATGCCTGCCAGCAGCCGCACCATCGCGCGCGGGGTGGCGGCATCGCGGGGGTCGATGTGGTGCGCGGGATTGTACTCGCCATCGTCACGCACCAGCGTCGCGATATCGCGGTTGATGCTGAAATCACTGATGCCCTTGCGGCGCATCCAGTCGTTCACGACGCCCGGCCCGCCCACGGCTGCCAGCAGCGCATCGGTCGCCGGATTGCTCGACCGCGAGATCATGATCTCGATCAGGTCGATCGCAGGCATATACTGCCCCGCCCGCACCGGCGCCTTGGCCGAAGAGAACTTCGCCGACGCCACCGGCAGCATCAGCGGAAATTCCGAGGTCAGGGAATAGCGCCCCTGTTCCACCATTTCGAGATAGGCCGCCGCGACCGCGACCTTGCTGGTGGAGGCCATCGGGAACAGCTGGTCGCCCAGCACCATCACCTCCTCGCCCGTGGCAAGGTCGATCGCGGCCACGCCGATGCGGCCCTGCGCAGGGTTGGCAAGCTCGGCAATCCGCGCCTCGAAGCTGGAGGCATAGATTGCATCAAAGCTCTGGGGTGTGCGCACCTGGGTGCCGAAGGTGCTGTCGAAGGTCGCCTGCAATTCGTCGCTGCGCGCTGCCGCGGGCGAGGAAAGCGCCGCCAGAGCAGCGGCAAATCCGGTCGCAAGGGCAAGAAAGCGGGGGCGTGCCATGGGGTGAAACTACTCCAACAGGGTTTCGGCGACCTTAACGATGGACAATAGCCACGCCCGATTCGCCGCGACAAGGCCTCATGTTGCCGCCTGCGATGAACGGAGGCGACACCGCGACAGGGGCGCTGGAAGCGGGTGATTCGCCGCTGCTCGACTGGCAATGCAGGTTCGTCGAAAGCGGTCTTGCGGGGGTGTGCGCGGGCTTGACTGCCCCGGCGATCAGGGCAGTTTACCGGTCAAGCATCCATTCAAGGGGACATCATGACCACCACTGCCTCGCTCCGCGCCACGCGCCTTGCCGCCTCCGCCCTGCTGCTGTCCGCATCCGGCATCGCCTTTGCCCAAAGCGCGCAGATCGTGCAGCCCGGCGCGCCGGGGCAGGCGAGCAAGGTGCTGACCGCCGATCAGGCGATCAAGCTGGCGCAGGCGAGCTACACGCCTGCCGATGTCACCTTCATGCAGCACATGATCGTGCACCACCAACAGGCGCTCGACATGGCGGTGCTGGTGAAGGAGCGCACCAATACCGAAGAACTGCTGGCGATCGCGGGCCGCATCGAAGCCTCGCAGGCCGATGAAATCGCCTTCATGAAAAACTGGCTGGCCGAACGCGGCGAGCCTGCCGCCGATCCCAAGCTGAAGGGCCATGACGCCCACCTGCACCACATGATGGCAGGCATGGCCTCGCCCGAGGATATGGCCGCGCTGGCCGCCGCCAAGGGCATCGATTTTGACCGCCAGTTCCTGACCCTGATGATCGCCCACCACGAAGGCGCGGTGGAGATGGTCGAAAAGCTGCTGGATGAAGACGGCACCGCCGCCGATCCGGTGCTCTACCGCTTCGTCGGCGATATCGAGAGCGAGCAGACCGGCGAGATCGAGCGGATGGACAAGCTGCTGGCCGGCCTGTCCGAAGACCCGCGCACCGGCCTTGCCGCCGGATTCGACAATGCGGGCGAAGCGATCTGGAACCTCACCAAGGTCGCCAGCCTGCGCAAGCCCGCAGGCTTCTTCAACCCCGAAAACCCTGCCGATCTGCGCCCGCCGGTCGCCCCGAAAAAGCCCAAGGAGGAGGCTAAGCCTGCCGAAGCCACCCCGGCCGCAGCCACGCCTGCCGCAGTCGCACCGGCCGCCGCCGCGACCCCCGAACGCGGCGAGGAGGAAAGCCTCACCCAGTTTGCCGAACGCTCGCCCCTGCTCGATTTCGCCAATACCGACATCGCCTTTTTCGACGATGTGATGGTCGCCGGGTCCTATCACGGGTTCAACATCTACAAGCTGGGGGCCGACGGCGTGCCCAGCCTGATGAGCAGCGTGGTGTGCCCCGGCGGGCAGGGCGATGTCTCGGTGGTCGGCAATCTGCTGGTGATGAGCGTCGAACAGACCCGCGGGCGCGTGGATTGCGGGCTGGAAGGCGCGCCGGGCAAGGTCAGCACCGAGCGGTTCCGCGGCCTGCGCATCTTCGACATTTCCGATCTTGCCCGTCCGGTGCAGGTCGGCGGGGTGCAGACTTGCCGCGGCAGCCACACCCATTCGATCGTCAGCGCCGATGCCACGCGCCTGATCGTCTACAATTCCGGCACGGCGGGCATCCGCGAGACCGAGGAACTGCCGGGCTGCATCAGCGGCCGTCCGGGCGATACCCGCACCGCGCTGTTTTCGGTCGATGTGATCGAAATTCCGGTAAAGGACCCGTCCAAGGCGCGCATCGTCAAGAGCCCGCGCGTGTTCGCCGATACCGAAACCGGCGAGATCGCGGGCCTGTGGCGCGGCGGCGATCACGGCGATGGCACGCAGCGCACCGCGCCCACCGATCACTGCCATGATATCACCGTGTTCCCGGCGCTGAAGATCGCGGCGGGGGCCTGTTCGGGCAACGGCATCCTGTTCGACATTGCCGATCCGCTGAACCCCAAGCGCATCGACGCGGTGACCGATACCGGCTTTGCCTACTGGCATTCGGCCACTTTCAACAATGATGGCACCAAGGTGATCTTCACCGACGAATGGGGCGGCGGCGGGCGTCCGCGCTGCAAGGCGTCCGATCCCAAGACCTGGGGCGCCAACGCGGTCTATGACATCGTCGATGGCAAGCTGGTGTTCCGCGCGCACTACAAGATGCCCGCACCGCAGACCGACAAGGAAAACTGCGTCGCGCACAACGGCTCGATCATTCCGGTGCCGGGCCGCGATCTGTTCGCGCAGGCGTGGTATCAGGGCGGCCTCAGCGTGATGGACTTCACCGACAGCGCCAACCCCAAGGAAATCGCCTATTTCGATCGCGGCCCGATCGATACCAAGCAGCTGGTGCTGGGCGGTTACTGGTCGACCTACTGGTACAAGGGCCACATCTACGGCACCGAAATCAGCCGCGGGATCGATGTCTTCGCGCTCCAGCCGAGCGAGTTCCTGACCGAGGCCGAAATCGCCGCCGCCAAGGCCGCCACCTATGAAGGCGGGCGCTTCAACCCGCAGACCCAGACCCGCGTGACATGGGACAAGGCGGCAATCGAAGCCGCCGAGGCCAGCCGCAAGGGCGGGTAAGAGGGCTTTGTTATAGGCCACCTTCGGTGGCGCAGATGTCCCTG
>NZ_JBREHG010000017.1:0-56971 GCF_056848235.1 Erythrobacter sp. RANMB8 | reverse complement strand
TTCCCTTCTCCGCCAACGTCCGAATCTGACGAGACAGCCCCCGATGCCCGGCGCCTCCCGGTGCTGCGCACGTTCATGGTCATCGGCCGTGATTCTGTCCGCCGCGGGCCTGTGACCGTGCACGCGCCGCGGTGTTGTGTCAGCGCGATTGCTGCTCCCAGGCGAAGGCATAGGTGTCGGCCACCTGCGCGCTGCGTACATCCTCGGCGGTGCCCACGCCGTGGCCGGCCTTGGTCTCACCGCGCAGGTAGATCGGCGCATCGGGCCATTTCGCCCGCGCCCTGGCGACCCATTTGGCGGTCATCCACGGTGCGACGCGGCGATCGTTCAGGCCGATCATCATCAGCGTCGGCGGCGGGGGGGCGGGGCTGGTTGTGATCATGTGGTAGGCATCCATCGCGATGAGGTCGCGGAACTGCTGCGGATCGGACGGATCGCCGATCTCGGCGAACTGGTTGGCGCCGTTCTCGGCCGCGCCGATACGCGCCGGATTGACGATGCCGACACGGGTGACCATCGCCCCGAAGGCTTCGGGATGGCGCAGCGTGGCGGTGGGCACGAGGACGCCGGCCATGCTCGCGCCGGTCACCAGCGGGCCGCCTTCGGGCGCGATACCCATCGCGGTCAGCGTTTGCGCACAGGCGGCAAGGTCTTCCATCCCGCGCGGCTTGTTGGGGCCGCGCCCGCCTTCGTACCAGTCGCGCCCGCGCTCGCCCCCGCCGCGCGTGCCGCACCAGGCGAAGGCCCCGCCCTTGTCGAGCCAGGCCATCTGTTCGCGGACATAGACCGGCTCAACATTGTCGGTGGCATAGCCGCCATAGCCCTCGACGATGGTCGGGGTGCGCCCGCTTGCGCCCTTGCGGCGCAGCACGACCATCGGCACGCTGGTGCCGTCCTTGCTGGTCGCCTCGACGCGGGTCACGGCGATCTCGCGTGCGCCTTCCCACACCTCGGCGGCAAGGCCGGTGGGGGTGACGACGCCGTCCCTGACCCGCAGTGCGGTGGTGCCATGCGTCCAGCCACCCATCGTCAGGCTTGCGCCCTTGCGGTCGGCATCGGCAGAGAGCCCGAAGATCGAGCCTTCGAAGGGCAGGGCGACCTCGCGTGCCGGTTCGCGTCCGTCCGCCAGGAACCACAGCTGGGCTGCACCATCCCGCGAGGCGCTGATATAGATCCCGTCGCCGGTGCTTTCGAAGCCGCGCAGCAGGCGTTCGGGCGAGCCTTCGAACACCACTTCGGGCGTGCCCGGAGTGCCGTCCGCGCCGAGCCGATAGCGCAGCAGCGTTCCGGCGGGGTTGGTCCTGGTGGTCTGCACGAACAGGTCATGGCCGCGCGCGAAGGCAAAGGTGACCTTGTCCTCCAGCCCGGCGACCTTGCGCCATTGCGGCTCTCCGGCGAGGAGCGAGGCGGCAGGGGCAATCCAGAATTCGTTATCGGCCCGCGCGCCGGCCCCCGCGCCCAGCACGAAGGGCTCGCCCGCGGGCGCGACCACCAGCGGGAAGGCCTCCGGCGGCACCAGCATCCCGTTGCCCAGCACCTGCACCGGGCTGCCGCCGGTGACAGGGGCGATAAAGGCGGTCATGCCCAAGATCGGATCGACCCCTTCGGCGGGCACCGCCATCTGGGTGTAGAGCACCTTGTCATCGCCGATGAAGCTGACCGAGAATTCGCCCCAGATGCGCTCGATCGCCGGGCCGATTGGCTGGCCGGTGGCGATGTCGATCAACAGCACCTTGCCCGCTTCCGACCCGCCGCTCGACACGTGGATCGAAAGGCGGCGGCAATCGGGGGCGATTTCATAGGCTCCGAAGGCCGCCAGCGGATCGCCGGTCAGCACCGCCGGATCGAGGAAGGGGCGCTCGCCCGCGGCATCGCGGATGTGGAGCTTGGGCAGACGGTCGCCCGCACCGGTGCGGGTGAACAGCGCGATCTCGCCGCACTGCTTGTAGCCGCCGATGCGTTCAAGGTTGGAGGAAATCTCGCCCAGCCGCTGCGCGAACCACGCACGTTCGGGCAGGGCATCGAACATGGCGCGGGCGCGGGCGTTTTCCGCCTCGACGAAGGCGAGCATCTCGTCGCGGTTGGCCGGGTCTTCCATCCAGCGGTATTCGTCGGTGAGGGTGATGCCGTGCACCGTCTCGGTGACAGGTTCGCTTCGCACCGGCACGGGCTGCGCGGCAAGGCCGGCACTGATCGCGCTGGCCCCTGCGGCCACCAGCAGCGCGGCGCAGCGCGCCCGGAAAGTCTGTTGCATCACCTTTAAACCCCCCTGTTCGAAAATCCCCGCGCCAGAATAGCGGAGGCAAGGCGCTGTCGTCACGCCAGAATTACGGCATAATTGGTCTGATCCGCCGGATCGATTCTGACCCTGAGCGCACCGCTTGCAAGCAGCGGGGCGGGATCGGTCGGCAGTGGATCGCTGACAAAGCGCAGCGCCGCGCCGGTGGTGGGCCAATCGGCCTCGCAGGCGATCCGGAACCAGCGCCCGCCGCTGTCGGAGACATTGGCGTCGAGAAAGACCTCGATGAGGCGCGCGGGCAGATCGATCCCCCGCCGCGCCAGCACCCGCGCCCGGCGGCGCGTGGCGAGGGCGGAGCGGATGGCGCGCCACGACATCCACAGCAGCAGCAGCCCCATGCCGCCGGTCAGCCCCGGCCCAAGCGCCCGCGCCGACCAGCTGTCGATCACCGCTTCCTCGGGCGCGGCAGGATCATAGCGCACCGCCACCTCCTCACCCCGGCGATACCCCGGCGGATTGCTGCCGAGGGTGCCGGTAAAGCGATGCTCGGCCCCGGCAGCGTCGCGGTAGGTGACGACAGGATAGTAACTCGCCTTGCCATTGCCGGTGGTCGACCGCTCCAGATCGACCACCGTCCCGGTCGCCTCAGCCCCCGCGCCTGAGAACAGCGGATCGCGGCTCAGCATCCACCCGGCAATGAGGAGCATCACCGCCCCCACCGGCACGAAGATCACCGAAAGCCAGCCGATCGAGGCGCGGGGGGAGGTCATGGCCTACTTGCCCGTCAGACCGAAGGTTTCACGCCGCCCGTGCGCGCCTTGGACGCGTCAATCTCGGCCTGAAGCTTGGGGACATACAGCTTGCCCACCGCACTTTGCACCTCGAACCGGCTCTTTTCCGGATCCTGTTTGAGGTTGCCCGCAACCACGCTGGCCATCGTGTCGGTGATTTTCTTGACGCCGCCGGCGCACGGCACGTCGTAGCAGCGCTTGGTCCATACCGCCTGAACGAACTGGTAGAAGCTGTCGACGCTGGCCTTGGTGATTCGATCCTGGCTTTCCTTGACCCCCAGCTGTGCGAATTTCTGCGCTTCCGATCCGGGCGCATCCAGCGCGGCGAGTTCGGCCGGGATGCCTCCCGCGTTGCTCCCCAGTTTCTTGATCGAGGATAACTTGGTGCCGAAGCTGGTCAGCTTGACCACGACCCGGCAGGTCTCGTCCTTGCACTGCGGCAGCCACTTGGCGTTGAACTTGCCCGCCCAGCTTTCCAGCGCAAGGCCGACCTGGCCTTCCGGTGTGGCCGGATCATATTGCGGTTCAGGGCCAGCGGTGACCTTCACCCCTTCGGGCGACACCGCAAAATTCTGCGTGCACCGGGTCTGGAAGTGGCAGTTGAATTCGGCCCCGCCGGGGGGCAGCTTCACTTCAAGCTGGGGCAGTAGCAGGGTGTAGTCGAAGCTGGTAGACCACACTGCCAGATCAAGGAAAAGATTGGCGGTGATCCCTGGCGTCACGCCGATGCTGAAGTTGTAACGCGGGTCGCCGATCGAAAACTGGCTCGACTGGTTGTCTCCCCTGACTGTCAGCGGCACCTTCTCGCCCGAGGTGATCGCGCGCGGGCCGGTGCCGGCGAGCATATCCTCGAAGTCGAAGGTGAACTTGTCGCTGTGCAGCGTCACCTGCACCGCCGGATGCAGCTTGGCCCCGATCACCCCGAGATTGCCGCGCGTGCCGAGAAAGTCGATCTCGCGGATCGGATGGGGTTTGCCGACGGTCGGCTCGCCAGGCGCAGGCGGCAGGAAGTTACCCCCTTTGAGCGGTTCCGGGAAAAAGGTGGTGAGATCGATCGAGGTGCCGATCGGCGGGGTTTGCAGCACGCCGACCACCGGCAGCTTGGCCTGAAGCCCGGCGCTGAACCCGACCTCGGCAACGAACTCCTTGCCGCCGAACAGTTTTTCGTCCGGCATCCCGGCGGCCTTGAAGTCCGCCACGCCGCCGTCGATCGGCCTGAAATTGACTGTGAGAGCTGCCTTGTCCTTGCCTTCGTAGGCATAGGTGCCGTTCACCTCCATCGGGAAACGCAGCCCGAGGCCATAGTTGAACTCGACCCAGCCCTCGGCAAAATAGGTCTCCTTGCACCCCAGCAGGCACCAGTTGATCGACTTCTGGATGCGTTCGCTCCAGCGATGGGTGCGGCCGAGTGTAAACCCGGCGACGAACATTTGCCGGTCGAGCTGCGTGGTAGTGGGCTTGTACTTGTCGGCAATCGGTGCTGCGATCATCTTGGCCTTGGGCGCGGGCAGGCTGCTTTGCGACAACACGTTCTTGCCCAAGGCAGAGGTCGCAAGGTCGATTGCGTCGATCTCGGGTATGAAGAT
Organism: Erythrobacter sp. RANMB8; assembly: GCF_056848235.1. NCBI lineage: Bacteria > Pseudomonadati > Pseudomonadota > Alphaproteobacteria > Sphingomonadales > Erythrobacteraceae > Erythrobacter > Erythrobacter sp. RANMB8. Next base: position 52,355 of record NZ_JBREHG010000017.1, on the reverse strand, counting down.
CGCCTGTTCGATGGTGGTCTCGCCGCTGTTGGCCAGCTCGTTGGCGAGTTCATCGTCCGTCATTTTCTCGTAGCGGGCCAATTGCTGCGCTCCGATCTTGGCATTGATCTGCGCGCGGGTGCCGGTTCCGGCCATCTGCTTGCGGAGTTCAGCCACGTGAGCCATCACCTTGGCACGCTCGGCAGTGCGCTGCTGGCGGGTCTTGGCGATCATCGCCGCGCGGTCGCGCCCCTCCACGAAGCGCGGGCTCTTGGGATCGGCCATCTCCGCTTCGAGCCGTTCATCGGTCACCAGCGACGCGCAAGGCACCCCGGCCTGCGCCAGACGGCTGCGATTGGCTGGCGTCGCGCAGGCGCCGGGCTTGAGTTCGTAGCGCACGATCGACTGGACAATCAGGCCGCGCTTGCCCTCATAGGTTCGGGTCTGTTCGCCGCGGACGTCGGCCAGATCGGTCATGCCGCGCAGGCGGTTCGCGATGTTGAGCGCCAGCCGCTGATTGCCGAGCAGAGGTTTGAAATCGACCTTGGCATCGCCCAGCCGGACGTTGGTGGCTGTGCGCATCTGGTCCGCGTTGAGAGTGCGGGTGACCCCGAAACTGGGCAGTTCGTCGCTCAGTGTGCGGCGGCCGATGATGATCGATCCAGGCAGGCGCTTGGCCGTTGCCTCGGGCGGCGGGATGATTTCGAGCGATTCGGCAAGAGCGGTCGCCTTGGGATCTACCTTGATGTTCGCCGCCTTGACCTGCTGCTGCGGCGGGACGGTGGGCTGCGTCGCGCTTGGCGCGGGCAATGTCCGCACCGGCCTCCCTCCCGGAGCGGTCTGGGCGGCGAGGCCCGAAAGGCTGGTGCTGGCCGCCAGCGTGAACAGCACGAGGCGCAGGCCGGATGAAGTCTTCGTCATGATTACGTCCCCCCGATGATGGTCGTCACCGGGGTAGACGCAGACGGGCGGCACAGCCGGACAGGCCGGCGAAGAAATATTCTGCCGTTCTGCGATCGCGCTTGCCTAACCGCTTTGGCCAAGGCACAAATATCCCTGTCTTTTCAGACTGTCGGGGGGATGATGGCCGAGGGGGACGGAATGATGCGCGCGCCCTCGTCCGAGGCGCTCATCAAACTGCTCTATGACGAACTCCACCAGATCGCGCAGCGTGAACATCGCTGGGCGGGCAGCCCCGGCACGCTTCAGCCGACCGCGCTGATCGGCGAGGCCTATCTCAAGATCAAGGGACGGGCGGACTGGCAGAGCAAGGCGCATTTCCTCGGCTGCGCGGCAACCGCGATGCGGCACGTGCTGGTCGATGCGGCCCGCGCCCGGCTGGCGGGCAAGCGCCATGGGGAACGCACCAGCCTGACCGGCGCGCTCGAAACACTCGCCGCCGAAAGCCATGACGATGAACAGCTGGTGGCGCTGGGCGATGCGCTGGCGGACCTTGCGAAGCACGACCCCGATCTTGCCCGGCTGGTCGATTGCCGGTTCTTCGTCGGCCTCAGCGAAGCCGAGACCGCCGAAGTGCTCGGCATCACCGACCGCACCGTGCGGCGCTGGTGGGTGCGCGCAAGGGCGTGGATCCATGCGCAGATGGCCGAAGGCGGCAGCGCACCGCCGCCCGCCGCCTAGGGCAGCTTCGCCACCCGCTCGCGGGTCTTGGCGACGCCTTGCAGGCCGAAAGTGGCCACTGGGCCGAGCGCTTTCCATTGCTCCTCGGCTTTGTCGAGCGCTGCCGTCGCGGCGGCTTTGTCCCCATTCTTCAAGGCGATGATCGCCTGCGTCAGATCCAGCTGGGGCTTGAGCGGGCTGCCGGGCGGGAAAGCGCCGATGATCGGCTCGGCCCGCGCCAGCCGGGCCCGGGCTTCGGCGATCTTGCCCAGTTCGGCGGCGGTCTGGGCGCTATAGATGTCCTGCATCACGACTGGCTGCGACTGTTCGCCCAGAAAGCGCGCAAGCATCGGCCGCGCCTCATTGCCTGCCGCTTCGGCAGAGGCGAACTTGCCCTCGGCCAGTTGCTGGCGCGAATAGAGCGAGAGGTCCGAGGCCAGCGCCGGGCTTTCCCCGTATAGCCGCCGCCGCCGCTCGATCAGGCGGCGCAGCACGTCGCCTGCCTGCGTGTTGCGATCGGTGCGCATCATCACCGCCGCGCGCAGCTGTTCGATGCCGAGCGCCTGGATCGTGTCGCCCAGCCCCGCCTGCGCCATCAGCCGGTCTGCCCGCGCGAACACCGCAGCCGTCTCTGACAGACGGTTGCCTTCGATCAGATAGACCAGCAGGTTGGTATAACGGACCTGCAATTCGGTCTGGTTGCCGGAATAGGCCCGCTCGGCACGGTCCAGATCGCCGATCAGCGCAATCGCCTTGTCCAGATTGCCCTCGCGCCGCGCAAGGCTGGCGCGGGTGCCGATGACTTCCTCCTTGATTTCTGCGGCGTCCGGCGCGTCGGGGGGCAGCAGCGCTTCGGCTTCATCGAGCAGACGGGCCACCCTGTCAGGCTTTCCGGTGAACAGTTCGGTGTTGGCGAGACTGTTCATGAGCCGCGCGGTTTCCACCGGGCTGTCCTTTCCGATGCCTTTTTGAAGGGCAGTGTCGAGGAACGACTGCGCAGAGGCAGCATCCTGAATGAAGATATACAAATCGGCGACGGCATTGGCGCTCGCGCCTGACCGTTCGCTGCCATCGAGCGTTTCGAGCAGGCGCTTGGCTGTCTGGTCGAGCGACTGGCGGAAGGTGAGGTCGCCCGACAAACTGCCCTGCGCCAACGCCAGCGTCATGGTCTGCACCATCGAATCCGTCCGCCGCGCTTCGGCCAGCGCGCGGTCGCGTTCGTCCTCGGCGATGTTCGCTTGCCGGGTGGTGGCGATGATCCCGCCGGTCAGCGATACCAGCACGGCGGCAGCGGCGGCGGTCTGCCAGCGGTAGCGCCGCAGGAAGCGCTTCACGCGGTAACCGGTGGTTGCCTTGCGTGCCGCGACGGGGCGGAATTCGGTATAGGCGTCGAGGTCTGCCAGCAGCGCCGCGACGCCGGGATAACGCTCGGCCGGGTCCTTGCGCAGCGCCTTCAGCACGATCGCATCGAGATCGCCCGCCAACCGCGCCGCGGGAATCGCGGCAGGCCCGCGCGCCTCGGCCCGGCTCGGCCCGCGCACTTCATCCTCGACGATCCGGCGCACCAGCGTCGAGAGCGGGCTGCCATTGTCGCCCCATGGCTGGGTGTCGGCGAGCAGGGTGTAGAGCACCAGCCCCAGCGCGTGGATATCGGTCGCCACGGTCACCGGCCCCGCGGTTAGCTGTTCAGGCGAGGCGTAGTGCAGCGTCAGCACGCCGCCGGTGATCCCCGACCGTTCCGGATCTTCGGCGAGCGAGGCGACCCCGAAATCGAGCAGCCGCGCCCGCCCCTGCCGGTCGATCAGGATGTTGGACGGCTTGATATCGCGGTGCACGATCAGGTTGGCATGGGCATGGGCAGCGGCCTCGCACACCTGCCGGAACACCGCGAGGCGGGTTTCGAGCGCGGGGTTGGTGCGCGCCACCCAGGCGCCCATCGTCTCGCCCTCGACATAGGCCATCGCCATCCACATCCGGCCTTCGGGTGTGATCCCGCCGTCGATGAAATGGGCGATGTGCGGGTGATCGAGCCGCGCCAGCATCCGGCGTTCGCGGGCGAACAGCTTCTCGTCCACCGCCATGTCGACCCGCAGCAGCTTCAGGGCAACCTGCTGGCGGAAGGAGGGATCGTCGCGGGTGGCAAGATAGACCTCGCCCATGCCGCCGCGCCCCAGCAGGCGGTCGATCACGAAGCCGCCGATCTTCGTGCCTTCGGCCAGCGCGGCCGGCTGCGGCGCGTGACCCCCACCGATACCCGGCGGCCCGCCATCGAGCACGCCGGTGAGTTCGGCAGCGGCGAGCATCCGTTCCACCTGCGCCGCAATCTCGGGCGTCAGCCCGGAGAGCGCTGCCGTGCGCGCCGCGCTGTCCAGCGGCGCGATCCTGTCGAACGCCGCCATGATCGCTTCCCAGCGACCGGAATCCGTATCTGCCATAATCTGTCCCCCTGCCGCCTATCATGCTGCGAACGCGGCACTTTCGTCAATTGTCAGCGTTTGGCGGCAGGCCCGTACCAGTAGCCCAGCCGCCAGCGGCCATCGTCGCTGCGGTGGGTTTCGGCGCCGTCGGGCGTGAAGGCGATTTGCGCGTCGTGCGGCCCGGAGAGCAGCAGGCGCATCCCCTCCATGGTCCAGCGATTCATGCGTGCGAGCGCCTTGCTGCGGCACTTGCGCACGCTCACGCGCCCGCCCTCTTGCGGAGCGGCGAGATTGGCGGGCGGGCCGAACTGGAGGATGCAGGGGCGCTGGCCTTTGGCGGTAAACTGCCATGGCCCCTCCCACTCGCCCGGCTGGCGCAGGCGTTCGAACCCCTTGATGGCGGGCACAAGGTAGAACTGCGGCGCGGCAACGCCGGGGCTGGCGGGGAGCGCGGTCTCGTCCTCCTCGAAGCGCATCAGGGTCGCCCCCCTGGCATCGAGCAGCCGCATCCCGTCCTCGAATGTCCAGCCGGTGGCTTTTGCAGCGGCGGGGGCATAGGTCGCACAGGGCGCGCCTGCCGCCGCCTGCCACCCGCCGCGTGCCGGTTGGAGGGTGAGGGTGACAGGGCAGACGGGCGCGCCATCGACGGGGACGATCTGCCAGTCTCCGGCGAGATCGGCGGCCATGGCGAGGCTGGTGCCCGCGTCCTCCTGCGCCGCCGCGCCCGCCGCCAGTGCGAGCGCCAGCAGACCTGCCAGCCGGATCACGGCGCGACTGCGCGGGCCACCGCGCTCGCCTGTTCCAACGTGGCGTCACGCCCCGATAGCGTCACCACCACCGAGCGGCGTTCGTCGTAGAACACCTGAAGCGTCTTCGCCATCGGTGCCGCCCGCCACAGCGCCGCCTTGCCGAGCCCCGGCACATCCTCGGCCGGTTCCATCGCCCCGTCGCCGGTGCGCGATTTCTCGATCTCTTCGGGCGTGGCATCGTCATAGGGCGCCTCGCGGGTCAGCACCGTCGCCATCGCCCCGCCCGCGCCGCTGTATTGGCACATCGAGGTCGCCGCCGTGTTCTCGGTCATGGGCGACATCGGGGTGAGGTTGGCGGTCTCGAAAGCCATGCCGGTGAGCCCCGAAAGCTTGCCGACATCGAGCATCGCGCAGGCCTGCGTCGCATCCCAGCCGCTGGCGGTGGGAGCCGACGCGGCGCCCGCTGCGCTGTCTTCCCCGCCGCACCCGGCCACCCCTGCCGCCAGCGCGGCCATGATCATCATGCGCTTCATTGTCTCAAACTCCGAACAAGGTGCCGCGCTGGTCCCGCGCAATGCAGCGCGCGCCGCCCGAAACCAAGGCACCATTGGTCTCGTTGGAGACCGTCATCTGCCACCACATGCGACCGTCGGTGTTTTGCTTGGCACGGATCTGCACCGCTTCGCCGTAGCCCTGGAACTTGCCCGAGATCATGGTCAGCCCGCACAAGGCTTCATCGACCGGCACCAGCCACGCGGAGCCGTAGTCACCCAGCATCTCACCCCCGAGCGTCCGGCTAAACCATCCGCGGTATTCGGTGGTGGCCCCAAGCGTGAAGGTGGCCGCGTTGGCATCGATCGTGCGGCTCGATTGGGTGCGATAACGCACCATCGGCCAGATCGCGTCACCGTGCGAGGTCATGCCGCCGATCACCATGCCCGAACAGCCCCAGCCGTTCAGCCGCTCGTCGTTCTTCACCGGGGTCGCCACCAGCGCCTCGCCGCCGCCATTGAGCTTGCCGCCGATGGTCGAGAGGAAGATGGCGTGCTTGGGATGGCCGCCCTTCTGGACCAGTTGCTGCCCGGCATCGCAGGTGCTGAAGACCCGCTCGGGCCAGTGCTTGACGATGGCCGTGCCCTGCTTGTCGGCAATCGGCACGAACTTCTCGCGCCCGGCACAGATCGCCGTCGCCCGGGTCTGGCCCGAGCTGGAATCGCCCCGCAGAACATAACGCGCCCCGCCGCTGGCGCCCTTGTCGACCAGCAATTGCACCCGCTCGCCGGCACCCTGGAACTTGCCGGAAACCTCGGTCAGAAGGCAGATATGGGTTTCGACCTTGGGCAGCAGCGTCGGCGGATCGCCAACCTCCCACGAGAAGGTCTGCGGCTGGAGCGGCTGGGTTAGCACCCACTTGAAGATTTCCTCCGGTTCGCCGACCGAATCCTTGCTTTCCTGCGGCTTGGCGGCGGGCTTGGATGGCGGGGCGGCTGGCTTTTCGGCGCCGGACGACTGACCGCCGCCGCCGCCGATCTTGATCCCGACCAGAGGCGGGGGCGGGGTGACGTCGAGGTTCTTGATCTCCCCCGATTGCGGCGTCGGTTCGGGCGTTGGCGTCGGCGCGGGAGCCGGCTTCCTGATGCGGATCGGCTGCGCGCCCTGCTGCGCTTCTGCCGCTGTGACACCCGTCATTCCGCCCGCCAGGATCAGCCCCAGCGCGCTCATCAAGCCCGCCATTCGCAGCCGGCTTGTCCTTTTCCGTCCCTTTGCCATGCGCCTTCCCTTTCGAAGTCATGCGCCCGGCGGAACCCCGTGTCCCGTTCCACACGCGCATCACCCTTGAAGACGCACTGGCTGCGCCGAACCGGACACACGATCAGCCGGACGGGAAGAATTCCGGCCACTTCGCGCGTCGTGCTGCGCGCATGAACCGGCCCGCCATCCGCCAGCAGCGGACAGCGGGCCGGGGGGAGGGGGCGATCAGTGCGGGGTGTTTGCGGCTTCGGCCTCAGGCAGCGGGGCGGAGACCGGCTCTCCCGCGCTGCCGCGGGCCTCGCCTGCAACCAGCGCATTGCCGGACGCGCTGAACATGCCAGCGGGCAGCGTGCGCGTGACCTTGCCCTGCCTGACGATCACCTGCTGCACTTCACCGCGCCCGTTGGCGATCACTTCGCGCACCTTGCCCAGCGATGCGCCGTCCGGGGTCATGACCGGCATGCCCGGCGAGACGGTGGCCATGCCCTGCCCCGCTGCCGCCGCCGAACCGGCCACAGCCAGCGCAGGTGACAGCAGCGACGCCGCGCCAGCACCGCTGGCTCCGCCGCTGCCCTCGCCCGCGATCCCGCCGGTGGCGGGCATGGCGGGCAGGGCAGGCACGGCTGCGTTCTGCACCGCGCCGCGGGCTGCTCCGGTCGCGGTGCCAGCGGCGTTGGCGGCGAAGGCCCGTGACGCGCCCGCCACCGGGGCGAGCGTGCCGGTGACAGCATCGGTTCCGATCAGCTGCGCACTGGCGCTGCCCTCACCGCTCGCCGATCCGCTACCGCTGGCCTGCGTCATCGCACCCATCGGCGGCACGACCAGATCGGCAAGGCTCGCGGTCGAGCCGGTGAGCGAGCCTTCGGCGCTGCGTTCGGCAGTGACGCTGCCCTTGCGCGCATCGACCGACTGGCTCCCGCGGGTGGAACCGCGACCGCTAACGGTGCTGTCAAGCGTGCCGCGCACGGTGGTGGTGGTGCGTTCGATGCTGCTGCCAAGCGTGCCGCCGAGACCGCCCCCGAGGCCGCCCCCGAGGCCGCCGCCAAGGCCGCCTCCACCAAGCAGCTGCGCCTGTGCGGCAACGGGGATCAGCGCGATGGCGCTGGCGGCGAGGATAAGCTTTTTCATGTCTGTCTCCTTTCACGTGTCCAGCGGGCCTTCGCTTGCCCGCCCGAAAGGAAAACGGATGGGGCGACGCGCCTAATGCATCGCCTGTGCGAAAAATCACTTCCGCCGCGCGCAGCCTTCGCACAGCAGGCCGCGGCCGTAGGTCGTGTCGGTTCCCCGCGGGCCGAGATCGCGGGCCTCGGCGTCCACTTGCGCACGCCATGCGCCCCCGTTGCCGAACGCCGCCGCCACCCGTGCAGCCGCAAGCGGCGCGGCAAAGCTGGTGCCGCGCCATGCCCTGATCCTGCCACCCGCATCGCGGGCATGGACCCCTGCGCCGGGTGCGGCATAATCGAGGTTCAGCGCCCGCCCTGCCTCGATCAGGGCGCGTCCCTTGCGGTCCACCCCGGTGATCGCGATCACGCCGTCATAGGATGCAGGGTAGGCGGGCGGCGCGGCCGGGCCGTCATTCCCGACCGCAGCGACCACCACCACGCCCTTGCGCCGCGCCGCCTGCACCGCCTTCTCCACCAGACCATTGCGCGGTCCGACGAGGCTGACTGTCACCACCCGGCAGCCGTTCGCGGTCAACCAGCCCAGCGCCCGCGCGATGGCCGAGGCATTGCCGCCCGCCGGGTCTGTCCCGTAGACATCCGCCGCCCACGGCAGGGCGGCACCATTCTCGTGCAGCAGGCTTGCCACCGCGCTGCCATGGTCCGAGGGGTGCGGCGCGCCGGCGGCGAAGCCCTTCTGCGCAGCGACCGGCACCGCCTTGCCGACCCCGCCATCGATCATCCCGACCTTGACGCTGCCGGTGCCGGTTGCCGCCTGTGCCCATGTCGCCAGCGGCAAGGCGCGGGGGGACATGTCCGCTCCTGCGCCGAAATGGAGCGTGTCCGCATCCAGCTGCATCGCGGGCGCAAGCTCTGCCGCACGGGCCTGCGCCGCCGCCAGTGTCATCCCTGCCGGAACCGCAAGGCGGGCAAAGGCAATGTCGAGCCCTTCGATCTGTTCGCGGCCCAGCACCCGGAATCCGGCCTGTTCCAGCACCATCAGCTCCGCATCGCTCGCCCCGGAGGCCAGCAGTTCGCCGCGCCGGGCAAGATCGCCGCTCCGGTCACGTTCGATCGCCTGCGGATTGGCGCGCAGCAGCCGGTCGAGCGTCCGCTCGCGCAGGCGCAGCAGGCGGCGGGCCTCGCGTGCGGTAAGCGCGCCCGCCTCGTCCACCGTCCGGTCAAGCTGCCCGGTCACATCGCCAAGCACCCCGCCAACCTGCGGCACGCGGACCGGCACGCCCGGCACCTGCAACTGGGCCGCCAGCGGAACCGCCAGCATCGACGCCAGCACCGCTATCGCCAGAAGTCTCGTCACACCGCCCATCATTGCCTCTTTCCGTCAATCAGCATTAAGCATGGATGAAACGGACAGGCCCATCCGTTTCATCCGCAGAAAGGCACAAGTTGTCCCGAAGCTTCGAAAACCAGGTGCTCGAACTGCTGCCGCGTTTGCGGCGGTTCGCGATCGGGCTGGCCGGGTCGAGGGCAGACGGCGACGACCTGTGCCAGATGACGATCGAGCGCGCCCTCGCCCGCCGTGAGCAATGGCAGGAGGGGACGCGGCTCGACAGCTGGATGTACCGGATCATGCGCAACATCTTTATCGACGAGGCCCGCGCCACTTCGCGACGCCGGGAGACCTTCGTGGACGCGGAAGCGGGGCTGGCCGTGGGCGGCGCGGGAGCGCAGGAAGCGGCGGTCGAGCTGTCGCTGGTGGACCGCGCCATGGCCCGCCTGCCCGAAGAGCAGCGCGAGGCGGTGCTGCTGGTGATGGTCGAGGGCTGGTCCTACAAGGAAGCTGCCGAGATTGTCGGCTGCCCGGTGGGCACACTCAATTCGCGGCTGGTGCGCGGGCGCGACGCGCTGCTGGCGATGCTGGAGAATGCGCCATGAGCGTGACGGAAGAAATGCTCGCCGCCTATGCCGATGGCGAGCTTGGCGCGGCAGAGCAGGCCGCGGTCGAGGCGGCAATCGCGCAAGATCCGGCGCTGGCCCGCAAGGTCGAGGCCCATCGTGCGCTGAGGGCGACATTGTCCGCGCATTATGCGCCGCTTGCCGCCGAAGCGGTGCCGCCTGCCCTTGCGGCGCTGCTGGCTTCGCATACGCCTGCCAGCGATAGTGGCGGCGGGGCAGAGGTCGTGAGCCTTGCTGCGGCGCGGCAGAAGCGCGGCCTTGCGCCGGTGATGCGCCGCTGGGCACCGGTTGCCGGTCCGGCGCTGGCAGCCTCGCTGGTGCTGGCGGTGCTGCAACCGTGGCAGGCGCGCGCGCCCGAAGGCTATGCGCAGGGCGACCTGGCAGCAGCGCTCGACACGCAGCTCGCCGCGACCCAGCCGGATGGCGCGGCCACCCGGATCCTCGTCAGCTTCGAACGCGAGGGCGGGGGCCTGTGCCGCGCATGGCGGGGTGAGGGCAGCGGCGGGATTGCCTGCCGCGATACCACCGGCTGGAAGATCGAACGGCAGTTTGCGCTGGGCGAGACGCAGGGCACCGCATTCCGCCAGGCCGGCAGCGAAGCGGACCTGCTCGCCGCAGCCCAGGATATGGCGGCAGACGGGGCGCTTGATGCCGCAGGAGAGCGCGCTGCCCGCGATCGTGGCTGGCAGCAGCCCTGATCCGGCCGGATGCAAAAAAGGGGCCGGCGTTCGTGCCGACCCCTTTTCCGGTGCCTCGGTGGAAAATGCGGCGGCGGATCAATCCACCGTCACGGTGCCCATGCGATAGCCGCGCTCGGCCATTTCCTTGATGTAGTGCTTGCGCTCCTTGCGCAGCTCACGGGCATATTCTTCCCACGCATCGCGCAGATCCTCGATGTCGCTGGCCCGCCTGAGGTCCGCGCTCAGTTCCTTCTGCGCTTCGGTGATGTCGATACGGTAATCGAACCACAGGCTGTTCTGGATGCCGGCGATCGGTGCGGTGAGGATCAGGCGTTCCTCCTCGCGGGCGAGGCGTTCTTCATAAAGATCCGCGACCGCAGCCTGCCCGGCCGTAGCCAGCATGGCGAGAGCGATGATCGGAGTGGCAAGCGCAAGTTTCATATCGTGTCTCCTGACTGTTCATCCTGCCCCGGCGGAGCAGTCAGACAGGAAACGGATGGGCCGCGCGATTTAATGCATGACCCCGGCGATCACGCCCGCAGGCGGCGATGATACCCGGCATCGTCGCGCAGGAGAGCCATCACCTCTTCCGCGCCAACCGGTTTGGAGAACAGGTAGCCCTGGACATTGCGGCACCCTTCGCGTTCGAGCGCTTCGAACTGTGCCATGTCCTCGACGCCCTCGGCCAGCGTGTCCATGCCCAGCGCATCGGCCAGCGTGGTGATGGCGCGGATCACGGCATGGCCGTTGTTGCTGGAGCCCAGATCATCGACAAAGGTCTTGTCGATCTTGACCTTGTCGAAGGGGAAGGCGCGCAGGTAGTGCAGCGTCGAATAGCCGGTGCCGAAATCATCGAGCGAAATGCGCACGCCGAGCTTGCGGATCGCGGCAAGGATGGCGGTGACCTTGGTCGTATCGGCGGTGAAGATGCTTTCGGTCACCTCGATTTCGAGCCGGTGCGGCGCAAGGCCGCTGTTCGACAGCGCCTGCACGATCATGGCCGGCAGGCCGCTGTAATTGAAATGCTTGGGCGTGATGTTGACCGACACGGTGAGATCGCCGGGCCATGTGCTGGCCTGACGGCAGGCTTCGCGCAGCACCCATTCGCCCAGCGGCAGGATCAGCCCCGTTTCCTCCGCCAGCGCGATGAAATCCCCCGGCGCAACCAGACCGCGGGTCGGATGGTGCCAGCGCACCAGCGCCTCGAACCCGGTGATGCGCTGCCGGCCCAGCGAATAGAGCGGGTGATAGACCAGCTCGAACTCTCCCCGCTCGATCGCGGCGCGCATGTCCTGTTCGGTCTCGCTGCGCTGGCGGGCATGGGCATCGAGCGCCGGTTCGAAGAAATGGAAGGTCGCCTTGCCCTTGTCCTTGGCGCGGTAGAGCGCAAGGTCGGCGCGCTTCATCAGTGTGCTGACCTCGTGGCCATCAGCCGGCGCCACGGCGATGCCGATGCTGGCCGAACAGTCGGCCTTCTGCCCTTCGACCGGGATGGAGGCGACCAGACTCGCCTTCAGGGCTTCGGCCAGCCTTTCGAGATCCGCGGCCTCGTCCAGTCCGTCGAACATGATCGCGAATTCGTCGCCGCCGAACCGCGCGATCAGGGCTTCGGGAAAATCCTTGCGCAACTGGTCGGCCACCGCCCGCAGCAGTGCATCGCCCGCCGGATGGCCGAGCGTGTCGTTGACCACCTTGAAATTGTCGAGATCGACGAAGGCCAGCAGCAGCCGGCTGTCGGGGCGGGTCTGCAACAGCGCCAGCCCCAGCCGTTCGACGAACAGCTTGCGCGTCGCCAGCCCCGTCAGGCTGTCGTGCAGGCCGATATGGATCTGCCGTTCGCGCTCCTCGATCGCTTCGACCATGCTGACGAAGCTGCGCGCCAGCCTGCCGATTTCGTCATCGGTATCGATGCCGAGCGCGATTTCCCGCCGCTGCCCGATCATCCGGGTGGCCTCGTCCAGCTGCTGCAACGGCCCGGTCAGGCTGCGGGCCACCTGCCAGCTGAGACCGAGCACCAGCACGATCCCGCCCATCGCCAGCATCACCAGCAAGCCGTTCAGCCGCGCAAACTGGGCGAGCGACTGTTGCAGCGAATGGCGCAGCACCAGCCGCGGGGCGATGCCGTCCTGCAATACGGCAAGATCGGAGACGTAATAGAGCGCAGGCTCGGCCTCCTCGCGCTTTGTCACGCCGCCGGTGCGGGCCGATTGCAGCCAGCGCGGCAGATCGCCGGCCTCGACCACGCGGGCCTCCAGCGCGATCGGTGCCAGTTCGACCAGCCGGTCAAGTTCTGCCCGGTCAAGCGGCTGGGCAATGACCAGCCAGCCGATCAGGTCGGGTGCCTCGATCGGGGCCGCGGCGGCGAGCGCCAGCCCCTTGCCCGATGCGATGATGCCGTTCCTGCCGCCCGCGTCGAGCCGCGCCCACAGGTCTTCGGGCGCGGGAATGCCCGTGCGGTCGGCGGCCAGCACCGTGCCGTCCAGCGTCAGCACGAAGGCCGCGTCGCTGCGCACCCGCGCTTCGAGACTGGCGAGCGCGCTGGCGATGGTGGCGGCATCATCGGTCGCCACCGCCTCGCGGAACCCGAAATCGCGCGCCAGCACATCGGCCTGATCGCCCATCTGACGGGCGCGGGTAGCGAGAATTTCGTCGAACACACGCGCATTGGCCGCCAGATCGCGCGCCGCGCCAAGCTCTGCAAAGCGCGACACCTCGTTGCTGGCGATCGACACGATCAGCGCCAGCACCGCCGCAAACAGCGAGGCATAGAGCACCGCGATCCGCGTTTGCAGCGAACCGAAGCGCCGTCGCCGCAACAGTGTCAGCATGCGCTGCGCAAGGCCCGGCAGCGGGATCATCGCAGGTTGACCCGGACCGTGTGCGACTGCGCACCGCCGCGCACCACCAGCGCCGAACGGCTTTCGTTCGAAGGGCTGCGCAGCTGCGGGTGCCATACCGTCAGCCCCGCATCGCCCGCTGCCATGCCTTGCAGCGTGACATAGCCGTTGTGATCGGTCTTGGCCGCAAACGGCGTGTCGGTCACGCGGATATAGCCGCGCATCTCGTCATGGATGTTGCAGCCCAGCTTGACGCTGCCTGTCACCGGGAAGGTATGCGTGCGGGTCTGGTCGCGGCCGTAAAGCTCGATTTCGAACCGCGCGGGCTTCGAAAAGCTGTAGATCGAATGGCGCACGCTATCGAGGTTCGGGAAGGCGACCGTGCTGCCCCTGGCGATCACCAGCGTGCCGGGCACAAATTCCCGCCCCTTCTGGGCCATCCCCATCTTCCAGGGGAAGCGGATCGGACCGGCTGGCGCGCGTTCCGGGCGCAGTTCCACCACCGCATCGCGCACCGGCATCCCGTCGGCATCGATCACCTGCACCCGCAGGCTGGCGGGGGCGGTCGAAGCGACAGCAAGGCTTCCGCCTGCAAGCAGGACGAGGCTGGCAATCGCTGCTGATCCGAGCAGCCGGTGAGACAGGAAATGGAGCATGGCCGAGGCCGCATCATGCTACCGGAATCCTTAAGAATCCCTCGACGGGCGATTCAAGGAGAGTTTACCACTCCCCCCTATGGCTGCCGGAATGCCGATAGTTCCGCTCTGCCTTGCTGCGCTGTGTCAGACCGTGCCGGGTGCGGGCGAGGCTGCCGGAGGGACACAGGCACCGCCGCAGATCGCCTATGCCGCGGTGCTGGACGAACAGCCCGAGCCGGCGCCGCATATCGCCGTCGCGCCGGTCGGGATGGACGCAGAACCCACCCAGCGGGCGCTGGCGCCGGTCAGGGCAGCCAGCGGCTTTGCGGACGAAGGCATGCGGATCGGCAGGGTCGATGTGATGAAGGGCGGCAAGCTGCTGCTCACCAACGGGGTCAGCACGGTCGAAGGGTCATCGGGCGGGGGCCTCGCGCGGTGGGCGACGATTGCCGGACGCCAGATGCCCGGCGGGATCGGCCTTTCCGCCCACGGGACCATCGTGGAGCTGCCGGATTTCGGCTGGCGATCCTATGGCGCGGCGATCGGCTTTGGCGACCGGCTGGAGCTTTCGGTGGCCCGCGCCGCTTTCGATACCCGCGATGTCGGCGCCTTGCTCGGGATCGGGCAGGGCTACACCTTCGATGTCGACACCTACGGCGCCAAGCTGCGGCTGGCGGGCGATCTGGTCTATGGCGAAAGCTGGCTGCCGCAGGTTGCCATCGGGATCGAGCACAAGCGCAGCCGCGACGGCGCGCTGGTCCGTGCGCTGGGGGCCGCCGATGACGACAGCACCGATTACACCCTCAGCGCCACCAAGCTGCTGCTCGCCCGCAGCCTGCTGGTGAACGCCACGCTGCGCTATACCGAGGCCAACCAGCTCGGCCTGCTGGGATTCGGCAGTGCGGCGGGGGAAGGCCACAAGCTCCAGTTCGAAGGCTCGCTGGGCTACCAGCTGTCGCGCCGCGCGGTGCTGGGGGCGGAATATCGCACCAAGCCCGACAATCTTGGCCTCGGCGAGGATGACTGGATGGACATCTTCGCCGCCTATGCCCTGACCGATCATCTCACGCTGACGGCGGCCTATGTCGATCTCGGCACGATTGCCACCATCACCGGCCAGCGCGGCGGCTATCTGTCGGCGCAGGTTGCATTCTGATCGCGGGACCATGACCATGACGATGATCACAGCCACCGCCGCCGCCCTGCTGATGCTGATGCAGCAGGCGCCCGCCGAAGGCACCGATTGGGACGCGGAATTCGGCGTCGAACAGAAACAGCGCGATCCTGTCACCGGAGAATTTCCGGTCGATCCTTACGAACAATCCAATGCCAACGCCGGCGCCGCGCCCTATGACAATGCGCGGCTGGTGGCAGCCTTCGGCGGACGCGAGGGCATTCGCCGGATCGCGCTCCGCACGGTCGAGTTGAGCGAGGCCGATCCGCGCATCGCCGAAATCTTCGCCGCGCACGACATGATGCGGCTGAAGCGCACGCTGGACGAACAGTTCTGCTACCTGCTTGGCGCAGGCTGCGATTACACCGGTCGCGACATGCGCAGCGCGCATGACGGGATGGGTGTGACCAAGGCAGACCTCAACGCGCTGGTCGAAAACCTGCAAACCGCAATGCGCGAGGCAGGCGTGCCCTTCGCCGCACAAAACCGCCTGCTGGCAAAGCTCGCCCCGATGGCGAAGGATGTGGTCGGGAAGTGAGGCGACAGGCGCGGCGCCAGACACCGCCCAGGTCGCTCCAGACCCCCTCTAGACCCCCGCTAGGCCCCTTTTAGGCCTGTTTTGCGGGGTATTCGGGCAATGTTTCACGTGAAACATTCTTGCCCTTGCCCTGATCGGGAAAAGCACATCGCTCTGACGGGAAGTGGCGGAGACGGAGGGATTCGAACCCTCGGTACCCTGATAGAGTACGGTTCCTTAGCAGGGAACTGGTTTCAGCCACTCACCCACGTCTCCGGGCAACAGCGTTGGCTGTGAGGGCGGCGCTATAGTCGGCCTGTGTGCCAGCGGCAAGGTGGCTTGCAAGAAAAACAGCAGGGATGCTGCGCCTTGCCCTGCAACTTCGCAAGCTTGACCCTGCCGGAACGGGCAATTCGGCCACCATTCAGCCTCGGCGGCATAGCCCCGAACGGTTCGTCGCAATTCCGATTCGCTCCGGCGACAAGCGATTGCGGTGGCGACGCAACGCGATTCTGCTGCACTCTGGAACACTCCGGGGCTGACACGTTCCTGCGAAAGGCTGCATGATGATCCCGATGACCGCACGACCCACCGACCTCCGCCGCCGGCTCGCAGGCCTCGCGCTCGGGCTGTTTGCGAGCCTTGCGCTCGCGGCGCCTGCTGCGGCGCAGGAGCTTGAGAAATTCGATCCCGATCAGGCCTATAGCGCGCAGGGCACGGCCCCCGCAGCCGGGATCGATGCCGATCTGATGACTCCGCAGCCGCCGGCAACGCCTGCTCCGGCCGAGCCCGGCTTCGACAGCGAGTTCGGCGATTATGCCGCTGCGCCTCCGGCCGAAGCCGCCGCGCCTGCTGCCGAACCGGTTCCGGCGGCCACCGCCACCCCGGCCGCGGCCAGCAGCGCGACCTATGGCGAGGATGATCTGATCGGCGCGGCCGAAGGCGTGTTCGGCAAGGGCGCCGAAGGCCTCGCCAAGCTGATCGAGGACCTGCTCAGGAAGCAGGGCGAACCCAATGGCTATATCGTCGGGCGCGAGGCGGGCGGGGCTTTCATCGTCGGCGCACGCTATGGCTCGGGCACGCTGCACCACAAGGTCGAAGGCGAGCGCAAGGTTTACTGGACCGGCCCCTCGATCGGGCTAGACGCCGGGGCCAATGCCGCCAACACCTTCGTGCTGGTCTACAACCTCTACGACAGCGAGGACCTGTTCAAACGCTTCCCGGCGGGCGAGGGGCAGGCCTATTTCGTCGGCGGGCTGCACGCCAGCTATCTGCGGCGCGGCGATGTGGTGCTGATCCCGATCCGCGTCGGCGCGGGGCTGCGGCTCGGTATCAACGCGGGCTACATGAAGTTCTCGAAGAAGCAAAAGTGGATGCCTTTCTGAACCGCTAGGCGCAAACCCGGTTGCGATGCGCGGGCGT
This sequence comes from Erythrobacter sp. RANMB8, assembly GCF_056848235.1. Lineage (NCBI taxonomy): Bacteria > Pseudomonadati > Pseudomonadota > Alphaproteobacteria > Sphingomonadales > Erythrobacteraceae > Erythrobacter > Erythrobacter sp. RANMB8. Next base: position 35,493 of record NZ_JBREHG010000017.1, on the reverse strand, counting down.
CCGCGCCATGGCGCTGCGCATGATGCTTGAACGACTCAGCCCGCAGGCGCCTGACGCCCTCCTCGCCCTGATCCGTCTCCACGCTGCCGACCCGCGCGAGGACAAGATCGATCTGGGCGTGGGCGTGTATCGCACCGAAGATGGCGCCACCCCGGTGTTCGCCGCTATCAAGGCGGCAGAACAGCGGCTGGTCGATACGCAGGACAGCAAGTCCTATCTCGGCCCCGAAGGCGACACCGGCTTCGTCAACGCCCTTATGCCCTATATCTTCGGTGCCGATCCGACGATGGGCGGGCGCATTCAGGGGATGCAGACGCCGGGCGGGACGGGCGCGGTGCGCCTTGCGCTGGCGCTGGCGCACAAGAGCGGCATCAGGCGCGTCCATATGGGCGTGCCGAGCTGGCCGAACCATGCGCAGATCCTCGCCGATCTCGGCATGGAGCTGGCGCCGTTCGATCACGCCAATGCCGATGGCACCGCCAACCTCGATGCCGTGCTGGCCGCGATCAACAGCGCAGGGGATGACGAGGCCGTGCTGCTGCACGCCTGCTGCCACAACCCCACGGGGATCGATTACACCGCCGACCAGTGGGCCGCGATCGCCGATGCCTTTGCCGCCAGCGGCACCTTCCCGATCATCGATTCGGCCTATCAGGGTCTTGGCCACGGGATGGAGGAAGATGCCGCCGGGATGCGCGCGGTGCTCGCCCGCGTGCCAGAGGCGTTCATCGCCTATTCCTGCGACAAGAACTTCGGCCAGTATCGCGACCGCGTGGGCGCGTTCTACATTCTGGCCGATGGTCAGGCGACGCTCGACACGGCGTTCAGCAATGCCAACGCGCTGGCCCGCGCCGCGTGGTCGATGCCGCCCGATCACGGCGGCGCGGCGGTGCGGATCATTCTGCGCGATCCCGACATGACCAAGGCCTGGCTGGCAGAGCTCGACACGATGCGCGCACGCATGCGGCAGGTGCGCGATGCGCTGGCGGCAGCGGGCACGGCGGGGCGGATCGATCTGGCTCCGCTCGCGGCGCAAAACGGGCTGTTTTCGATCCTGCCGGTCACCAAGGACGAAGTGGTGCGCCTGCGCGAGGATCACGGCATCTACATGGCCGCATCGGGCCGCATCAACATTGCCGGGCTGACCATGGCGAACCTGCCGAAGTTCATCGCGGCAGTGGCGGCGGTCGCGGTCTGATTCTCGCGTCCCGGCGTTAACCTTATCCGGCCCAAAAATGTTACCGCGTTAATTTTTCGCGGCCCTGCTGCCGCGCCTTCCCGCCAAGCCCCTGTTTTCACGAGAATCCGCTGGAAATGCGGGTGTGCGGCGCTGTGCGCTGCGCCGTGATGCAAACGATGATCACAGCACTTTGTTAACCATGCCCGATTAACGCTTGCCCTCGGGGAAACACGTAGGGGCCTTAGCGCGTGGCACGTATTCTGATTGCCGAGCCTGACAGGCACACAGGCGAGACCATCGCCCTGTGTCTGGAGCGCCATGGGCACGAAGTGATGCAGGTGGAAAATGGCGCTGCCGCGATTGCTTACATCGCCCGGCATGCGCCCGAACTGGTGCTGACCGAAATCATGCTGCCGATGCGGTCAGGCTATGACATCCTCGCCAGTGTCGAGCGGCTTGGCCTGGCGGCACATCTGCCGGTGCTGTTCGTCACCGCCTGTTCAACCGAACGCGAAATGGACCGCGCCCTTGCCGCAGGGGTGAGCGATTACATCCTCAAACCGTTCCATCCCGGCGAGCTGACAATGCGTGCCAATCTGGCGCTGGTGCGGCGCGCCGCGGCGGTCACGCCTGCGCTGGTGCGCACACCTGCCGGAAAACTCGGAGTTGCTGCATGATCTTTCTGCCCGATGCACTGCGAAAGATGGCGGCGCTGATTGCCGCTGCCGTGTTTTTTGCCGCGGTGCCCGCCGCTCCCGTGCTGGCGCAATCCGCCGAGGCAACGGTCGAGGGGCAGCAGGCCGGCGAACCGGAGGCCGGGAGGCAGCCTGCGATCCGTTCGGTCTTTGCCTCCGGCTCGATCGCCTTTGTCGAACTCAACGGGCAGGATCGCACCTGGTCGCTGGTCGGCGGCGGAGCGGCGATCAACACCTCGGCAAGCGGCGTGACCACGGCAGAGGTGCAGCGCGCCGGGCGTCCGGGCCTCGAAAACCTGCGCGGCTCGGTGCGGCATGACGAACAGCTGTCGAAGGACACCAGCGTCTATCTTCAGGCTTCGGCCAGCACGGGCGATCCCCTGCGCGAGGACTGGGGGGTCGGTGCCGGGATCGTGCAGCGCCTCAGCCGGCAATTGCAGCTGACGCTGGATGCCCGCGCGGCGCGCTATTCCACCCCCGATCCGGCAGCGCCGCGCCCGAGCTTTGTCGGGCTGGCGGTCAATCCCGGCGTGATCCTGTCACCCAAGGGCACGCCGCTGGAGCTGTCCGCACAGGCCATCGTGCTGCGCAACGACCGCAAGCAATGGCAGGTCGGCGGCGCGGTGCGGGCGCTCTATTACACCGGCGACCGCGATTTTTTCATGGCCGGAGCCTCGCGCTATCCCGAAAACGAACTGGGCGTGGTGCGGCAACTGACCTCGGCCTATGTCGGGTTGCGGCGCGAGCTGGGCGGAGGGATCGGCCTGCGCGTCACCGCCGAATACGCCGACCTCGAAGGTGCATGGAAAGCCCGGACGGTCAGCGTCGGGCTCGAAAAGAGGTTCTGACGGCACAACCGACACAACATGCCATCGCTCTCCGCTATCCTTGTCGATCTGGCGACCCTGCGGCTTCCCGCGGGCCTGATCGGCTTGCTTGTGGGGAGCCTGGTTCTGCTGGCGGTGATCGCAGCGTGGCTATTGGTGCGGCGCGTGATCGCGGCGCGGCGGCATGACGAGCGGCAAAGCGCCAGCCTGTTTGCGGTGCGCGAGATCGGGTCGCTGGTGCTGGGCGATGGTCCGGTCGATCTCGATCATCTGCGCACCGTCTTGCAGGCGGCACCGATTGCGGCGGTGCTGCAATTCCTGCGCCTGCATCGCGGTGCTCCGCAAGCGCTGGTGATCGGTCAGGCCGAACTTGCAGGCGTGTTCGATCCGGCGTTGAAGGCGCTGGGCTGCGGCATCGCCTCGCGCGAGGCCGAGGCGCTGAAGCAGCTGCAATATGCACGGGCACCGCGCTTCCGGTCGGCGGTGCTGCGACAGGTCATGCGCGGCGCGACGCCGCAGCTGCGATGCGAGGCGCTCTACACTTTCATAGCCATGGGCAGCACGCCATCCGAGGTGGCGCTGGCGGCATGGCTTGATGCCACCGGCCCAACCCTGACGCCACGCCATGAGGCCCTGTTCCACCTGATCGCCGAGCGGATGCCCGGCGTTTTGCCGCATCTGGCGCGCGCGGTGGAAAGCCCGCAGTTCCAGCCATCGCTCGCGGTGCTCGCCGCACAGAGCGAAAACTGGCACCACCCTCTGCCAGCACTGGGCCTTGCGGCACGCTGGCGTGCGCCCGCGCTGCGATCCGGCGGGTTGATGTGACGGGCGGTCCGGCGAGCATGATCAGCGATGGTGCGCTGGCGGTCTATGACCTGCTGGTGCTGATCTGCGTATTCACAGTGGTGCTGCGCAACGGCGCGGCGGTGATCCAGCTGGGTGTCGCCTGGTGGGGCACCCTGCGCGAGGCGAAGCCGACGATGGACGCCTTCGATCTGTGGCAGCGCACCGAACCCCATGCGCCGCGCATCTCGGTGATCGCGCCGGCCTATAACGAGGAGCTTTCGATCGCGCAGAGCATCCGTTCGCTGCTGTCGCTGCAATATCCCGATCTTGAGGTGATCGTCGTCAATGACGGGTCGAAAGACCGGACGATGGCCATCCTGCAAGACGAATTCGCGCTGTTCCCAGTCGAGCGCGAGATCGACCGCGCGCTGCACAACACCCGCGTGCGCGAGCGCTACGCATCGCCGGATTACGATAACCTGCTGGTGATCGACAAGGAAAACGGGCGCAAGGCCGACGCGATCAATGCCGGGATCAGCTATTCCAGCGGCGAACTGATCTGCGTGATCGATTCCGATTCCGTGATCGACCCCGAAGGCCTGTTGCGCGCCGTTCAACCATTCATCGAAGGCGACGGGACCGTGATCGCGGTGGGCGGCAGCATCCGCATCGCCAATGGCTGCACGATCGAGGACGGACACGTGGTGAAGGTCGGCACCGGGCGCGACTGGTTGCCGCTGTTCCAGACACTGGAGTATTTCCGGGCTTTTCTGGCAGGGCGGGTCGCCTCGGCGCGGCTGTCGATGCTGCTGCTGATCTCGGGCGCATTCGGCCTGTTCCGCCGCGATGTGCTGCTGGAGGCGGGGGGCTACCAGCATGATTCGCTGGGCGAAGATCTGGAACTGCTGGTGCGCCTGCAACGCATCGCGTGGGAGGAAGGGCGCGCCCATACGGTCGCCTATCTGCCCGAAATCTGCTGCTGGACCGAAGCCCCTGCCTCGATCGAAGGCGTCCGCAACCAGCGCACCCGCTGGCAGCAGGGCGGGCTTCAGGTGTTCTTCAAGCACCGCAAGATGCTGTTCAATCCGCGCTACGGGCGGCTGGGGATGATCGCCTTTCCGTTGCTGGCGCTGGAAGACCTGATCGGGCCGATTGTGGAGCTGCTGGGCTATGTGCTGATGGCTGTCGGACTGGTGCTGGGCATCATCGATCCGGCGATGGCGGTGCTCTATTTCCTGCTGACCTGCATGTTCGGCACGCTGATGAGTGCCGGCGTGCTGCTGATCGAGGAAGTCCAGCCGCGCCCGATACACGGCGGACGCGAGCTGGGCTGGCTGCTGCTGGCCGCGATTGCCGAGAATTTCGGCTATCGCCAGCTGATCCAGTATTACCGCCTGCGCGGGGTGGTGCATTTCCTGCGCAAGAAAACCGCCTGGGCTGCTGTGCCACGGGTCGGCTTTGGCGGTGGTTCTCCGCCTGCACCGCCTGCCGCAGCCGGTGTGGAGCGCCGGAAGGTCGACCTGACGATTGCCCATCGCGGCAATCCGGTTTGAGCCGGAAAGTGCTCTAATCGCCGTCGAGATCCCCCGGCGTTCCTTCGTGCGGGGCTTCGTGGGTCGCCCATTCCACCCCTTGGGCCGGAGGCGGGGGTGCGCCGGCCGGACCGGGCGGCTCGGACAGCTCGCCCGATCTCAGCCGGTGGAGGTGCACCTTGGCAATCATGTTCGCCGCAATCGGGGCGGTCACGAACAGGAACAGCGACACCAGCAGTTCGTGCGTCGTCCAGACACCCCGCACCAGCTGGAAATAGACGACCGAAGCGAGCAGCAATCCGCCCAGTCCCAGCGTGGTCGCCTTGGTCGGGCCGTGCAGGCGTTCCATCAGCGAAGGCAGCCGCACCAGCCCCCAGCTGCCGACCAGCGCAAACACGCCGCCCAGCACGATCAGCGCGCTGACGAGCACTTCGGCGAAGGGAGCCCCGGCGCTCATTCGATGATGTCTCCGCGCAGCAGGAACTTGGCATAGGCGACCGTGCCGACAAAGCCGACCATTGCCAGCAGCAGCGCCGCTTCGAACGAGGTGCCGCTGCCGCCTGCAATGCCAGCCAGAACGATCAGGCCGATGACGTTGATCACCATCGTATCCAGCGCAAGGATGCGGTCGGCCACGCCCGGCCCTTTGAACAGGCGCCAGAGGTTCATCGCCAGTGCAAGGCCGAGCGCGACGAAACCGAATGCCACGGCATATGCGATCATGCGAAGATCTCCTTCAGCCGCGCTTCGTACCGTGTCTTGACCTTGGCTATCTCGCCTCCGGGATCGGGTGCGTGCAGGGCGTGCACCAGCAGGAACTTGCCGCAGGCCGAAACATCCGCCGAAACCGTGCCGGGCGTGAGGCTGATGGTGCCGGCAAACACCGTGATCGCTTCGGGTGTGGTCAGATCGAGCGGAATGGTCAGCCATGCAGGGCGCAGATCGCGATTGGGCTTGAACAGGATGATCGCGGCCACCTGGAAATTGGCCACGACGATGTCCCATAGCACCACGCCGCAATAGGCCAGCGCTGGCAGATAGCGCACATGTGGTCGGCCCGGCCACCAGGGCGCGGTCAGCAGCGGGACGGTGACGCCCATCACCAGGCCGAGGAACAGCGCGCCGAACGAAACCTCGTTGACCATCACCACCCACATCACCACCAGCAGGGCGGACAGGCCGGGATGGGGGAGCAGACGGTTCATGGCTGCGCCTCCGCCAGCACCACAGCTGCGCTCTGCGCCGGATCGAGCACCTGCGCGGCAGCTGCATCGGCATAGGCGCTCGCCCGGCCTGCGCCGGCAGACAGCGCAGCGAGCAGCAGCAGCGCGATCAGTGGCGCGGCGAGATCAGTCCGGGCAACCGGGGCGGGCGGGGTGCCGCCCTGCGCCTCGCGTCCGGCCGATTTCCAGAACACCGCGCTGCCCGTGCGTGCAAAGCCGATCACGCCGATGAAGGTGGTGGCGAGGATCACGCCCCACGACACGCCCCAGTCGGGCAGGGCGGCGAGCGATTTGAGGATCAGCAGCTTGCCGATGAAGCCTGACAGTGGCGGCAATCCGCAGGTGGCGATGGCGGCGACCATGAACATCAGCCCCACGCCCTGCCGTTCAGCAAAATCGGCGCCGGGGCTGGCTGTGTCCCCGAACGCTCCGCGCCGGCGCGATACGACATCGGCGACCAGAAACAGCGCGGCTGCGGCAAGGGTGGAATGGACGAGGTAATAAAGCGCCGCCCCGAGGCTCTCCTGCGTCCAGCCTGCCACTGCGATCAGCAGCGTGCCCGCCGATCCGACCACGGCATAGGCCGCCTGTTCCGCCATCGTGCGGGCAACGAACACGCCGGCAAAGCCGACCACCGCACTCGCCATCGCCGCCGGCAGCAACCAGGGTGCAGGCACCCATGCGGCCGCACCCGCTCCATCGCCGAACACCTGCGGAACCACGCGGATCAGGGAATAGATTCCGACCTTGGTCATGATCGCGAACAGGGCGGCCACCGCCGGGGTGGACACCGCATAGGTGCGCATCAGCCACAAGTGCAGCGGAGCCACCGCCGCCTTGAGCGCGAACACGCTGACCAGCAGCAGCGCGGCAATCCGCAGCAGGCCCTGGTCAGCGGGGGCGACTGCGGCCACTTTCAGGCCCATGTCGGTCATATTGAGCGTGCCGGTCAGCGCGTAGAGCAGCCCCAGCGCGATCAGGAAAACCGACGAACCGACAAGGTTGACCACCACATATTGCACCCCGGCCTTGAGCCGCGCCGCGCCCTGCCCGTGCAGCATCAGCCCGTATGAGGCGATCAGCAGCACTTCGAAAAACACGAACAGGTTGAACAGATCGCCGGTCAGGAATGCGCCGTTGAGGCCCATCAGCTGGAACTGGAACAGCGGGTGGAAATGCCAGCCCTTGCGGTCGGCGCGGGTGACAAGCGCGTGGAGCAGCGCGATCGGCGCCAGCACCGCCGCCAGCACCAGCATCATCGCCGCCAGCCGGTCCGCCACCAGCACGATGCCGAAGGGCGCCGGCCAGTCACCCAGCCGGTAGGCGATGATCGTCCCGTCGGCGACCGTCGCCAGCATCGTCAGCGCCGTCGCCAGCTGGACAAGACAGGATGCCAGCGCGATGCCCACCGCCAACCTGCGCCGCCGCCGCATCATCAGCAGCGCGGCGGGCGCGGCCAGAGCGGGGATGGCGATCGGCAGGATCGGAAGGTGATCGGCAAGGGTCACGATTGCCCGCCTCCCGCTTCGCCATCGCTCAGGCCGTCCTGTGTATCGCAAGGGACAGTGTCGCCATCGACATGATCGCTGCCCGTTTCCAGAAAGCTGCGCAGGGCAAGGATCACCACGAAAGCGGTCATGCCGAAGGTGATGACGATTGCGGTCAGCACCAGTGCCTGGGGCAGGGGATCGGTGTATTCGCTCACCGCCTTGTCCCAGATCGGCGGGCGGCCCAGCACCAGCCTGCCGCTCGCGAACAGGAACAGGTTCACAGCATAGGAGAACAGGGTCAGGCCCAGCACCACCTGAAAGGTGCGCGCCCTGAGTGCGAGAAAGATCCCGCCTGCCACAAGCACGCCGATCGCGCTTGCCACGAGGAATTCGTAGGTCATGGCGCGCTGTCCTCCTGCTGTTCCGCATGGGCACGGGCAGCGCGCTGGGCCACGTGGCTGAGCTGCGCCAGCGCCAGCATCACCGCGCCGAAGACGGTCAGGAACACCCCGGTATCGAACAGCATCGCGCTCGCCAGTTCGAACTTGCCGATCAGCGGGAGCGAGAAATACTCGAAGGTCGAGGTGAGGAAGCTTGCGCCGAAGGCCAGCGATCCGAGCCCTGTCGCCATCGCCACCAGCACACCCCAAGCGATCATCCGGTGTTCGCCGAACCGGCGGCGTGCATCCGACCAGTCGAACCCTGCGGCGAGATACTGGACCAGGAAGGCAATCGCCACCACCAGTGCGGCAATGAAGCCGCCGCCCGGTTGGTTGTGTCCGCGCAGAAACAGGTAGATGCCGACGGTCAATGTCAGCGGCAGGATGATGCGGCTGGCCATCACCAGCATCATCGGGTGGCGTTCGGGCGAATGCGGCATATCCTCGCGCCAAGCCCGCAGCCGCGCACCGGCAGCACCCACGGCCGCCGTATCGAGCAGCGCGAAGATGCCAAGGCCCGCAATGCCCAGCACGATGATTTCGCCCAGCGTGTCGAAGGCGCGGAAATCGACGAGGATCACATTGACCACATTGGTGCCGCCGCCGCCCGGTTTGGCATTGGCGAGATGGTAGGCCGCGATGGTGCTGCCGGGATCGCGGGTCAGCATCGCCCAGGCAACCCCGCCCACCAGCACACCGCCCGCCACCGCCAGCGCGCCGTCACGCCACTTGCGCGGGGCAGACGACAGCAAGGGCGGGGTCTTGGGCAGCAGGTTGAGGGCGAGCAGCAACAACAGGATCGTCACCACCTCGACCGAAATCTGCGTCAGCGCGAGATCGGGCGCGGAGAACTGCACGAAGGCGAGGCTGACCACCAGCCCGATCACGCTGACATAGATCAGCACGCGGAAACGGTTGCGGGAATCATTGACCACCGCTGCCGTTGCCGCGATCAGTAGCGCCCAGGCGATGATCGCAGGGGGCGAGGCGGGCAGCAGCGCCCGTCCGCCGGTCAGCACAGCGCCTGCCTGCGCACCATCGATCACCAGCAGCACGATCACCGCGAAACTCGCCAGCAGCATGTTCTGGAGCGAAGGCGTATGCGTTGCCACGATCGCCTTGCGCACCCAGCGGTCGGCAAAGGCGAGCGTTGCCATGAACATGCGCTTGGCATCGGGAAGCGGCATGCGTTCCCACACGCCGAGCAGGCGCTTGTGCTGCCACAGCAGCAGCGCTCCGCCTGCGACCGCGATCAGGCTGAGGATCAGCGCGAGGTTGACCCCGTGCCACAGCGCCAGATCGAATTCGGGCACGCCCGTTCCGGTCACCGCGCCCGCCACCGCTCCCACCAGCGGCGCGGCCAGCAGCATCGGGACAAGGCCAAGCAGCACCGCCAGCACGGTCAGCAATGCGGGCGAGGCCCACATGCCGAACGCCGGATCATGGGCGCGGACAAAGGGTTCCGCCTCGCGCGGCTGGCCGAAGAACAGGTGCACCGCCAGCCGCAGCGAATAGCCGACCGAAAAGGTCGCGCCGATGGTCGCCAGCAGCGGCAGCAGCCACGGCAGGCCCAGCAGCACCAGTTTGGGCGTTTCGTAGAGCATCAGCTCCTTCGAGATAAACCCGCCCAGCGGCGGCAGCCCGGCCATCGATGCCGCAGCCAGTGTCGCCACCAGCGCGGTGACCGGCATCGCCTTGGCCAGCCCGCCCAGCCGCCGGATATCGCGCGTGCCGGTTTCGTGCTCGACGATCCCCGCGCTCATGAACAGCGCTGCCTTGAACGCCGCGTGATTGAGGATGTGCAGCACCGCCGCCAGCGCCGCCGCTTCGAGCGAGAAGCCAAGCAGCATCACCAGCATCCCCAGCTGCGAGATCGTGGAGTAGGCAAGGATGCTCTTCAGATCGTGCCGGAACAGCGCCACCACCGCACCGAGGATCATGGTGATCAGACCGGTGCTTGTGACAATCACCGTGTAAAGCTCGGTGCCGGCCAGCACCGGCCACAGCCGCGCCAGCAGGAACACCCCGGCCTTCACCATCGTCGCCGAATGGAGGTAAGCGCTCACCGGGGTCGGCGCGGCCATCGCGTGCGGTAGCCAGAAATGGAACGGGAACTGCGCCGACTTGGTAAAGCACCCCAGCAGGATCAGCCCCAGAGCCGCCGGGTAGAGCGGCGAGGCGCGCACCGCATCGCCGCGTTCGAGGATTGTCGCCAGATCGAACGATCCCGCGACCACGCCCAGCAGCACCATGCCGCCAATCAGGGCGAGCCCCCCGCCGCCGGTCACCGCCAGCGCCATGCGTGCGCCCTGCCGCCCTTCGGGCTTGTGTTGCCAGAACCCGATCAGCAGGAACGAGGCAAGGCTGGTCATCTCCCAGAACACCAGCAGCAACAGCACATTGCCCGCGATCACGATGCCCAGCATCGCCCCCTGAAACAGCATCAGGCTGGCAAAGAAGCGCCCCGTCGCCTCGCCCTTGTAGAGGTAGAAATGGGCGAAGATCACCACCAGCAACCCGATGCCGAGGATCAGTGCGGTAAACATCAGTCCCAGCGGATCGACCATCAGGGTGAGGTTCAGCCCCAGCGAAGGCACCCACTCCCACGATGCCGTTGGCACCGTGCCGCCGATCACCGGAGCCGCCATGGTCGCCAGCAGGCCAAGCCCCGCCGCACTCGCCGCGCCTGCGATGGCGGAATGCACGGCGCGCGGTGCGGTGTGCACCAGTGCAATCAGCAACGCGGCGACAAAGGGAAGTGCCACCAGCGTCAAAAGCGTCAATGGTTCAGCCATTGGCGGCCCCGGTGGTCCTTTGCGTCAGAAAAAATGCCGTTGCGAATGTGCTGCTTGTGCTCCGGCCAGTCATAGACGAGGCTTTTGCACAAGAACAACCCGCCTTGGCGAAACGTGCGGCCGCCCGGCGGGGTTCCCGCGTGGGCAAGGCTGCGCTTCGGCACGGGCAACCAAAACTGTACTTGTCTTGTGCAGTGCAGCGTGTAGCTGAAAACCATGCGTAGCCTGACCCATCTCGAACGGCTCGAAGCCGAGAGTATCCACATCATCCGCGAAGTCGCTGCCGAGGCGGAAAAGCCGGTTATGCTCTACTCGATCGGCAAGGATTCGGCGGTGATGCTGCATCTTGCCAAGAAGGCATTCTATCCTGCGCCTCCGCCATTTCCTTTGCTGCATGTGGATACCACGTGGAAGTTCAAGGACATGTATGCCCTGCGCGCCAAGGCCGCCGAGGATGCGGGGATGGAGCTGCTCGTCCACCAGAACCCCGAAGCGAAGGAACGCGGGATCAACCCCTTCGAGCACGGCCCGCTCCACACTGACATGTGGAAGACCGAAGGGTTGAAGCAGGCGCTCGACCTCTACGGCTTCGATGTCGCCTTCGGCGGAGCGCGGCGTGACGAGGAGAAGAGCCGCGCCAAGGAGCGCGTGTTCAGTTTCCGCACCGCCAGTCATGGCTGGGACCCGAAGAACCAGCGCCCCGAGCTCTGGAACCTCTACAACGCCCGCAAGAAAAAGGGCGAAAGCATCCGCGTCTTCCCGATCTCGAACTGGACCGAGCTCGATATCTGGCAATACATCATGAACGAGGGCATCGAGATCGTGCCGCTCTATTTCGCTGCTGAGCGCCCGACCTACGAATATGAGGGCGGGCTGTTCATGGCCGACGATCTGCCCCGGCTGGAAGCGGCGATGGGCCGCACGCCCGAAATTACCATGCGATCGATCCGGTTCCGCACCCTTGGCTGTTTCCCGCTGACCGGTGCGGTCGAGAGCACGGCGGCGACGCTGTCGGACGTGGTGCAGGAAATGCTGCTCACCACCACCAGCGAACGGCAGGGCCGGGTGATCGACAAGGATGGCGGTGACGCCAGCATGGAGAAGAAAAAGCAGGAGGGATATTTCTGATGAGCGACCACTCCTCCTTCCAGACCGACGCGCTCATCGCCGAGGACATCGACGCCTACCTCCGGCAGCACCAGCACAAGAGCCTGCTGCGTTTCATCACCTGCGGCAGCGTGGATGATGGCAAGTCGACCCTGATCGGGCGGCTGCTCTACGATTCCAAGATGATCTTCGAAGACCAGCTGGCCGCGCTGGAAAGCGATAGCAAGCGCCACGGCACGCAAGGCCAGGAAATCGACTTCGCGCTGCTGGTCGACGGGCTGGCGGCCGAGCGTGAACAGGGCATCACCATCGATGTCGCCTACCGCTTCTTCACCACCGAAAAGCGCAAGTTCATCGTCGCCGACACACCGGGGCACGAACAATATACCCGCAACATGGTGACCGGCGCCTCGACCGCCGATTGCGCCGTGATCCTGATCGATGCGCGCAAGGGCGTGCTGCAACAGACGCGCCGCCATTCCTACCTCGTGCACCTGCTCGGCATTCGTCATGTGGTGCTGGCGGTGAACAAGATGGATCTGGTCGGCTATGACCGCGCCGTGTTCGACGCGATTGTTGCCGATTACCGCGCTTTTGCCACCAGTATCGGCATCACGGATTTCACCGCGATCCCGATCTCGGGGTTCAAGGGCGACAACATTACCACCGCGCCTTCGGCCGGCACGCCATGGTATGATGGCCCGGCCCTGATCGCGCATCTCGAAGCGATCGAAGTGGATGATGCCGCTGCGCAGGCCTTGCCGTTCCGGATGCCGGTGCAATGGGTCAACCGCCCCAACCTTGATTTCCGGGGCTTCGCCGGACAGATCGCCAGCGGCGCGGTGCGTCCCGGCGATGTGGTGCGGATCGTGCCTTCGGGCAAGACCAGCACAGTGGCGCGGATCGTTACGCACGGCGGCGATCTCGAAGAAGCTGTCGCGGGGCAATCGGTCACGCTGACGCTTGCAGACGAGGTCGATTGTAGCCGCGGCGACATGATCGCGGCTGCCGGGGATCCGCCGCAGGCCTCCGACCAGTTCCGCGCCACCTTCGTGTGGATGGATGAAGAGGCGCTGAAGCCCGGGCGCGGGTACTGGCTCAAGCTCGGCACGCAGACGGTCACCGCGACCGTCCAGCAGCCCGAATACGAGATCGACGTCAACAGCCTCGAACATCTCGCCGCCAAGACGCTCGGGCTCAACGCAATTGGCGTGGCCGACTTCGCGACCGACCGTCCGGTGGTGTTCGAGCCTTACGCCACCAGCCGCCAGCTTGGCGGGTTCATCCTGATCGACAAGTTCACCAATGCCACGGTGGCGGCAGGGATGATCACGTTCAGCCTGCGCCGGGCCGACAATGTTCACTGGCAACCCACCGCGATCACCCGCGCCGATCATGCGGGCATGAAGAACCAGACGCCGCGCGTGCTCTGGTTCACCGGCCTGTCGGGCAGCGGCAAATCGACCATCGCCAACGAGGTCGAGAAGCAGCTGTTCCTGATGAACCGCCACACCTTCCTGCTGGATGGCGACAATGTCCGCCACGGGCTCAACCGTGATCTCGGCTTTACCGAAGCTGACCGGATCGAGAACATCCGCCGCGTGGGCGAGGTGGCGAAGCTTATGGCCGATGCGGGCCTGATCGTGCTCACCGCCTTCATCAGCCCGTTCCGCGCCGAACGTCAGATGGTGCGCGACATGCTGCCTGACGGCGAGTTCATCGAGATCTTCGTCGATACCCCGCTTGAAGTGGCCGAGGGGCGCGATGTGAAGGGCCTCTACAAGAAGGCACGTTCGGGCCAGCTCAAGAACTTCACCGGGATCGACAGCCCCTATGAAGCACCGGAAAACCCGGAAATCCGGGTCAACACGGTGGACATGACCCCCGAGGAAGCGGCGCGCTACATCATCGAGCGGATTCTGCCGCTCAAATGATTGCACCAATGCTTACCGACGCCGAACTCGCCGCAAGGCTTGCGTTCGAGGCGGGCCAGCTGCTGCTCAAGGTGCGGGCTGAAAGCGGGCTATCCGGCAAGGCGCTGGGTGAAGCCGGCGATGCGGCGGCCAATCACCTGCTGTGCGATGCGATCCGCGCCGCCCGTCCGGATGATGGCCTGCTGTCCGAGGAGGAAAAGGACAATCCCGCCCGGCTTGGGAAAGGTCGCGTGTGGATCGTCGATCCGGTCGACGGCACCCGCGAATACGGCGAGGAACGCAGCGACTGGGCGGTGCACGTGGCGCTGGCTATCGATGGTGTGGCAAGCGTTGGTGCGGTGGCCTTGCCGGGCCTGGACGGCGGGGTGGTGCTTCGGTCTGACCAGCCATTGACCCTCGCGACGATGGCGGAGCGTCCGCGCTTTCTCGTCAGCCGGTCACGCCCCGCACGCGAGGCTGAGGCCGTGGCCGCGAGGCTGGGCGGGGAACTGGTGCCGATGGGCAGCGCCGGGGCCAAGGCGATGGCGGTAGTACGCGGCGAGGCGGAGGTCTATCTGCATTCGGGCGGCCAGTATGAATGGGACAGCTGCGCCCCGGTAGCGGTGGCGCAGGCGCACGGCCTGCATTGCTCGCGAATCGACGGGTCGCCGCTGATATATAACCGCGCCGATACCTATATGCCCGATTTGCTGATTTGCCGGACCGAATGGGCGGAGCGGGTGCTGGCCGAAGTGGCGGCGCTCGGTTAGTCGCCTTCGAATTCCATCAGGGCGCTGACCGTGATTCCTGCGGCGCGCAGGCGGTTGGCTCCGCCGAGATCGGGCAGATCGATCACGAATAGCGCCTGTTCGACCACCGCGCCGGCCTTGCGGAGCAATTCGGCCGAGGCGAGGGCCGTGCCGCCGGTGGCGATCAGGTCATCGACGATCACCACCTTCTGGCCGGGCTCGATCGCATCAGGGTCCATCTCCAGCCGGTCGGTGCCGTATTCGAGCGCATAGTCGATCCCGATCGTGGCGATCGGCAGTTTGCCGGGCTTGCGGACGGGCACGAAGCCTACTCCGAGCTGCACCGCCACCGCGGCACCGAAGATGAAACCGCGGGCTTCCATCCCGGCGATCTTGTGCGCGCCCGCGCTATCGGCCCATCGGGCCAGATGGTGGACACTGGCTGCCATGCCTTGGCGATGGCCGATCAGGGTGGTGATATCGCGGAACTGGATCCCGGGATGCGGGAAATCGGGCACGGTGCGCACGAGCGCCTTGAGTTCTTCCGGAGAGAGATGCGGTGCGGTCATGCGAGGCCCCTTCGCATCCCTAAAAGCAGAGCGCCCCGCCATCCGCAAGGGGATGACGGGGCGCGTTGTGTCTTGGCTGGGTGAAGAAGCGGCTTACTTCTTCTTCGGCTTCATGCCGGCCCAGATCTGCTTGTAGCTGAGGAACGCGAGCGCGGTTGCGAACATCAGGAAGATCACCACGAACCAGCCGGTCTGCTTGCGCTCGATCAGCGAAGGTTCGGCGGTCCAGGTCAAGAAGGCGGCGACGTCTTCGGCCATCTGCGGGATGGTCGCTTCGGTGCCGTCGGCATAGGTCACCTGCCCGTCGATCGCGAGCGGCGGAGCCATTGCGATGTTCACGTTGGGGAAGTGCTTGTTGAAGTAGAGACCTGCCGGCGTTTCGAACCCGACCTTCGCCGCCTTTTCCGGATCGGCTTCGCCATAGCCGGTCAGCAGCGAATAGACGTAGTTCGAACCATCATGGCGCGCCTTGGTCATCAGCGAGAGATCAGGCGGGATCGCGTTGTTGTTGGCAGCCGCAGCGGCGATCGCGTTGGGGAACGGCGAAGGGAAGTAGTCGGTCGGTTCGCCAGGACGGGTGGTCGCTTCACCGGTGGCCGGATCGATGCCCGGAACGGTCCAGGTCGCGGCTTCAGCGTCGACCTCAGCCTCGGTGTAGCCAAGTTCCTGGAGGTTGCGGAAGGCAACGAACTTCAGGCCGTGGCAGGCTTTGCAGACTTCCTTGTAGACCTGATAGCCACGCTGCAGCTGGGCATAGTCCCACTTGCCGAAGGCACCGTCGAACGAGAAGCCGCCAGCCGGGCCTTCGCCATGCTCGTAGAAGGCATAGGACGGCTGCTGTTCGGGCGCAGGGCCGAACGCGAGGTTGTAGGCACCGGGCACCAGTGACCAGAGCACCAGCACCGCTGTGATGGCGAGGCCTGCAAGAATGCCTCCGAGACGAATAGACATGACCGAACTCTTTCTCGTTATCGGGTCAGATTTCCTGGGACTGCCGCCGGCCGATCACTCGGCCGGTTGCAGCGAACCTTCGGGCAGGGTGCCGGCGTCGCCGCCGTCAACCGAGCCGGTGCGCGGCGGATTGCCGACATCCGTGCCAAGCACGCCTTCGGTGATCGAGAAGGGCAGCGGCTTGGGCACTTCGATCTGGCTGACGATCGGCAGGATCACCAGGAAGTGCAGGAAGTAATAGGCCGTCGCGATCTGGCTGATGATCACATAGGGCTCTTCCGCCGGCGCGCCGCCGCAGATGAACAGGGCGATCATGCAGGGGATCAGGCCGAACCAGAAGAACTTGCGGAACAGCGGACGGTAGTGGCCCGAACGCACCGGGCTCTTGTCCAGCCAGGGCAGGACGAACCACAGCAGGATCGAACCGAACATCGCGATCACGCCCAGCAGCTTCGCCGGGATCAGGGTGATGCCGGTGAAGGGGATGGTGAGATCGCCGGTGAAGGCGCGCAGGATCGCGTAGAATGGCCAGAAATACCATTCCGGAACGATGTGGGCCGGGGTCGAGAGCGGGTTCGCTTCGATGTAGTTATCCGGGTGGCCCAGCGCGTTGGGCAGGAAGAACACCATCAGGGTGAACAGGATCAGGAACACGCCCAGACCGAAGCCATCCTTCGAGGTGTAGTAGGGGTGGAACGGCACGGTGTCCGATTCCTGCTTCACTTCCACGCCGGTCGGGTTCGACGAGCCGGGGATGTGCAGCGCCCAGATGTGCAGGATCACGACGCCCGCGATCACGAAGGGCATCAGGAAGTGCAGCGAGAAGAAGCGGTTGAGTGCGGCGTTGTCAGGCGCGAAGCCGCCCAGCAGCCACACCTGCAGCGGCTCGCCCACCAGCGGGATCGCGCTGAACAGACCGGTGATCACCTGCGCGCCCCAGAAGCTCATCTGGCCCCACGGCAGCACGTAGCCCATGAAGGCGGTCGCCATCATGAGGAGGAAGATCACCACGCCCAGCAGCCAGATCATCTCGCGCGGGGCCTTGTACGACGAATAGAAGAACCCGCGGAAAATGTGCAGGTAGATCACGATGAAGAAGAAGCTCGCGCCGTTGGCGTGGGCGTAGCGCAGCATCCAGCCGTAGTTGACGTTGCGCATGATGTGCTCGACCGTGCCGAACGCGACCTGCGCGTTCGCGGCGTAGTGCATCGCGAGGATGACGCCGGTGACGATCTGGATCATCAGGCAGAAACCGGCCAGCACGCCGAAGTTCCACATGTAGTTGAGGTTGCGCGGCACCGGATAACCGGCCCCCACCGCATTATAGACCAGACGGGGAAGCGGAAGCTTCTCGTCCAGCCACTTGGTAAGTGCGGTTTGCGGCTCGTACTGCTTGGCCCAGGCGAAACTCATGGCGTTCTCTCGGCTTGATCGGTGTTAAAGGGTCGGGTCGATTGTGATTATCGTCCAGATACGCAGGCTCAGCCGACGCGGACGACGGTGTCGGAGGTGAAAGTGTATTCCGGCACCATCAGGTTAAGCGGCGCGGGGCCTTTGCGGATGCGGCCCGCGACATCGTAGTGCGAGCCGTGGCAGGGGCAGAAATAACCGCCGAATTCGCCCTTGTTCTCGCCTTCGGCCGCGCCCAGCGGCACACAGCCGAGGTGGGTGCAGACGCCCATGGTGATGAGGATATCCTCGTGGCCTTCCTTGGTGCGTTCGGCCAGGGTGGCCGGATCGCGCATGTCGGCGGCGTCATCGGCCTTGGCCTTGGCGATTTCTTCGGCGGTGAGGCGCTTCACGAACAGCGGCTGCTTGCGGAACGTGGTCTTGATGCTCTGGCCGGGCTGGATCGCGCCGACATCGACATCGGTGCTGCTCGCGGCGAGAACGTCCTTTGACGGGGCCATCTGGCTCACCAGCGGGAACAGCAGCGAAGCGCCGCCAACGCCTGCGGTGCTCAGCGCGGCAATGTGGATCCAGTCGCGGCGACGAACGCCATCCTGGGTGCTGAGTTCGCTGCTAGCGGCCGTGTCAGTAGCCATTTCGTCTTACCCTGCTCGTATTGCCGCGCAGGAGATTGACCCGGCGCGGCGTGCTGTTCCAATTCCGGCGGCGATCTGCGCCTCCGGCCTGATCCGTCAGATTATCCCTGTTCCGCCCAGAATGCGCTTTTCTGGCGCAGGCTGCCCGGAACTTGGCGGGGCAATTAACGGCAAACAATCCAGAATCCAACCGTGTTTTGAACAAGGCCCGTTCACCCGCGTGCAAGAGCCGGTCAGGGCAGGGCGATCATGCTGATCTGTCTGCCATAATTGGCCTCGTCCGCTTGCGTGGAGCGCCTGTGGGAGTGGTAACGCTCGACATGTGAGAAAGTATCCCGCGCCGTATCCGCAATTTTGCCGAGCCCCGCCCCGGCGAGCCGCGCCATGATGTAGCCGGGCAGATCGAAGTGCCAGCGCGGGGTCCCTTCCCGGGCCGGCGCGGAAGCGAAAAACGGGTCTGCGGCAGCGTCGAACCGGTCGCGGAACGGTGCATCGACCTCGTAGCTGGCTTGCGCGATTGTCGGCCCGAGCACAGCGGCGGTGTTCTCGCGCCGGGCTCCCAGTGCCTCCATTGCGGCGATGGTGTTTTCGAGCACGCCGTCAACCGCTCCGCGCCATCCGGCATGGGCCGCGCCGATCACCCCCGCCGCCGCATCGGCGAACAGGATGGGGCCGCAATCTGCCGTGACGATGCCGAGCACAATGCCGGGGGTTGCGGTGACGACAGCATCGGCGACCGGGCGGCCCTCGGCGGCATCATCCCAAGCCTCGGCGACCGTCACGACATCGGGGGAGTGCACCTGATGCGGCGCGGCGAGGGTTCCGCCGGCAAGAATCGCCTGCGCTGCGGCGGCCCGTAGCATCCGCACCTCCGCGCCATCGCCCGGCCCGCCAAAGCCGAACTGGTGCACACCGCCCGCACTGCCGAAGAAGCCGTGAGACACGCCTTCGAGCAGTGGATGACGCTCGATCTGGAACGCAGCCACCTCAGCCTTCCAGAGACCGGCTGACCTGCTCGAAGGTATCGCGCGAGAGGTTGCCCGCCGCCATGATCCTCTCAAGTTCACCCTTCATCAGCGCGGCGCGCACCGGCTCGATCCGCCGCCAGCGCCCAAGCGCGGGCACGAACCGGGCGGCGGTCTGCGGGTTGATCGGATCGAGCGCAAGGATCACGTCGGCGACCATGCGATAGCCTTCGCCACTTGCTGCATGAAAGCCCTTGGGGTTGCCCGCAAAGGCCATGTGCAGCGAGCGCACCCGGTTGGGGTTCTTCATGGTGAAATCGGGATGCTGCGCCAGTTGGCGCACATGACCGATCACGTCGGGGTGGAGCGAGAGCGCCTGCAAGGTGAACCACTTGTCGATCACCAGATCATTGCCCTTGTAACGCTGGTAGAACGACGCGAGCCGCTCTGCCCGTTGCGGGCAATCGAGCCCGCACAGCACCATCAGCGCGCCCTGCCGGTCGGTCATGTTGTCCGCCGTGTCATACTGTTCCGCCGCCATCGGGGCAGCGCGGGCAGGATCGGCAGCGGCGATCAGCCCGAGCGCGATGGTCTTGACCTTGCGCGCTCCGCGGCCTGCCGGATCGTCGAGCGCGACAGCCGAGGCGCGGGCGTGAAGTGCGCCGAGTTCGTCCCCCAGCGCGGTGCCGATGGCAGCCTTCAACCCTTCGCGCGCGGTGTGGATCGCGCCGGGATCGGCCTTGCGGTCCCCGCTTGCCATCACTTCGAACAGGTAGGTCTCGGACGGAAGCACCATCAATTCGCCGCGCATCGCATCGTCAAGCGCGCTGTCGGCCAGGCTGGAACGGAACGCACCGATGATCGCCGCCTCGCCCGCGGCCTGTTCGTCAGCCGACAATGTCCCGCTGGCGGTGCCGACGAGGTGGCTGACCGCAAGCTCCTGCAAGGCCTCCGAACGGGCAAAGGGATCATCGTCATGCGCGGCGAGGAACACCAGATCATCGCGTTGCAAGGCCCGTTCGATCACCACCGGGGCGGTAAAGCCGCGGTTGATCGAGACCACCGGATCGGGTCCGGCGAGCGGGAGGGTGAAGCTCTGCTCCGCTTCGGTCAGCACCACCAGCTGCTCAGTGCCGAGCGCGCCGGTCCGCGAATGCACGGCAACCCGCAGCGGGATCGGCATCGGCAGCTTCTCGGGCTGGCCGGGGGTGGCGGGGACGGTCTGCTGCAGCGACAGTTGCAGGGTGCCGCCTTCGACCGACTGCGAGACGCTCACCCGCGGCGTGCCTGCCTGCGAATACCAGCGCCGGAACTGGGCGAGGTCGATCCCCGCCCCGTCCTCGATCGCCTTGACGAAATCCTCGCAGGTCGCGGCCTCGCCATCGTGGCGCTCGAAATAAAGGTCGGTGCCGGCACGGAACCGTTCGACGCCCACCATCGAACGCATCATGCGGATCACCTCGGCGCCCTTGTTGTAGATTGTTGCCGTGTAGAAGTTGCTGATCTCGCGATAGGAATCGGGACGGATCGGGTGTGCGAGCGGCCCGCCATCCTCGGGGAACTGCGCGGCGCGCAGGATCCGCACATCCTCGATCCGCTTGACCGCCTCGCCCCGCATGTCCTGCGAGAACAACTGGTCGCGCAGCACGGTGAAGCCTTCCTTCAGGCTCAGCTGGAACCAGTCGCGGCAGGTGATGCGGTTGCCCGACCAGTTGTGGAAGTATTCATGCGCGATCACGCCCTCGACCGCGTCGAAATCGGCATCGGTCGCGGTGTCGGGGTCGGCCAGAACATACTTCGTGTTGAAGACGTTCAGCCCCTTGTTCTCCATCGCCCCCATGTTGAAATCGCTGACCGCGACGATGTTATAGAGATCAAGGTCATATTCGCGGCCGAACACCACCTCGTCCCACTGCATCGAGCGGTGCAGCGATTCGAGGGCGTGGCCGGTGCGGTCGATATCCTCGGCCCTCACCCAGATATTGCATTCAACCTCGCGGCCCGAGCAGGTGGTGAAGGGCTTGCTGTTCGCCACCAGATCGCCCGCCACCAGCGCGAAGAGGTAGGATGGCTTGGGCCAGGGATCGTGCCATTCGGCCCAGTGGGTGCCGTCGCCAGCCTCGCCTTCGGCCACCTTGTTGCCGTTGCACAGCAGGATCGGGAAGGCGGCCTTTTCGCCGCTCATCCGCACGGTGTAGACCGACAGCACATCGGGCCGGTCGGGGAAGAAGGTGATGCGGCGAAAACCCTCGGCCTCGCATTGGGTGCAGAGCATTCCGTTCGAGGCATAGAGCCCCATCAATTGGGTGTTGGCGCCGGGATCGATTTCGGTTTCGATCGCGATCAGGTGGCTGTCGCCCCGCAGCGGCACGATCAGATCGGCCCCGTCCATGCGCCAGTCGGCAGGCTCGCCATCGACGCTTACCGCCAGCGCTGTCAGGCTGTCGCCATTGAGGCGGATGGTGTCGGCATGATCGGCGCGGGCGTTGCGCTGCACAGTCAGTTCGGCCCGGACGCGGGTGCGCGAAACGCCGAGGTCGAAGTCCAGCCGCACTTCGGGCACCAACCAGCCGAAGGGACGATAATCCTCGCGCAGGATCACCGGCGGTTCGTGCGGGGTGGGCGCGGCATCGGCGAGTTCGGGGTTGGCTTCGGGGCTGATCGGGGTGCTGGCAATATCCATGGGTCACCCCATACCCGTTCGTGTCGAGCGAAGTCGAGACACATAGCGAGCGAAGGCCTCTCGACTTCGCTCGAGGCGAACGGCAAGGGGAGGTCATGGCGCGAATGTTCATCTTTGGCCTCGGATACACCGCAAGCCGCATTGCCCATGCGCTGCGCGAGCGCGGCTGGCAGGTCGATGCCACAGGCCGGGCGGGCAATGTCGATTTCGACGATCCGGACGCGGTCAGGGCGGCGCTGGCAGGCTGCATCCACGTCCTGTCATCCGTACCTCCGGCGAGGGAGACGGGGGATGACCCGGTGCTCGCACGCTATGGCGCGGAGATTGCCGGCAAGCGGATCGGCTACCTCTCCTCCACCGGCGTCTATGGTGATCGCGCGGGGGCATGGGTGGACGAAGCGACGCCGACCATCGCGCAAAGCGGTGAAGGCCGCCGCCAGCCCCGCGCCGAGGCTGACCTTGCATGGATGGAGATGGGCGCACGGGTGTTCCGCCTGCCGGGCATCTACGGGCCGGGCCGCTCGGCGCTCGACCGCGTGCAAGCAGGGCAGGCGCGGCGGATCGACCTTCCCGGACAGGTCTTCAGCCGGGTCCATGTCGACGACATCGTTAGCGGCGTGGTGGCCGCAACCATTCAGGATGCGCCGCCGGGCGCCTACAATCTTGGCGATGATTGGCCATGCAGCGGCAATGCGGTCACCGAACACGCCTGCCACCTGCTCGGCCTGCCGCTACCGCCGCTGGAGTCGCTGGAGGAAGCCAACCTCTCCGCCATGGCGCGCGGGTTCTACATGGAGAACCGCCGCGTCGCCAACGGCAAGGCCAAGCGGGTGCTGGGGTGGTCGCCGAAATATCCGACCTATGTGGAAGGGCTGGCGGCGCTATTGTAGCTCGTCATTGCGAGGAGCCGAAGGCGACGCGGCAATCCATGGGTTGACGTAGAAGCCGGTTGCAACCGCTGGCCATGGATTGCGTCGCCTGCGGCTCGCAATGACGAAGCTACTTCTTCTGCTTTGACCGGAGCGCCAGCCCCATCCCCAGCAGCGCCAGCGCCATGCCGCCCGCCGAGAGCGCGTCCCACTTGAACCCTTCGAACAGGGTCGAAAGCAGCATCGCGACGCACACCGTCACGATGCCGTTATAGGCGGTCTTGCCCGCGCCAATCTGGCGCACCAGATTGTAGTGCAGCGGGAAGGTCACCACCGAACCGATGATCGCGAGATAGGCCGTGCCCGCCCAGAACGCTCCGTTGGTCGGCACCACCGGCGGGCCTGCGGTGAGGAACGCATAGCCCAGATCAAAGATCGTCCCGTACAGCATCGCCCATGCCAGCAGGCTGACCATCGGCACCCCGCGCCCGGTGGGATTGGCCTGCACCACATTGGCAATCGAGGCTGCCAGCATCCCGCCGATCGCCAGCACGATGCCGAGGCCGACGTTGCCACCGAGCGGTGCGGCATTCCATTCGTGCACCAGCAGCATCGCTACGCCTGTAATCGCCACAAGGCTGCCGCCGATGAAGCCGCCTTGCACCTTTTCGCCGATGAACACCTTCGCGAACACCGCATTGGGCACCATCAGCAGCGCGAACATCACCGCGACGATGCCTGAGGTGATGTGCTGTTCGGAATGATAGACGAACAGGAAATTGCCGCTGAACTGCGCGATGCCGACGCCCAGCGCCAACAGGTGTTCGGGCCGGTTCAGCTTCAGCCGGTTGCCCATCACCAACGCCAGCGCGAACAGCGCGGGCGTTGCCAGCATGAAGCGGAAGAACACGCTCCATGCGGCGGGCACATCGGCAATCTGGCCGGTGATCACGAACCAGGTCGATCCCCAGATCGTGCCGGTCAGCATGAAGGGGATCAGCACCTTTGGGCTGAGCATCGACGGCGCGGGTGCGGGGGTCATAGCGCGGCGATGGCCTTGCTGAGTGCCTGTGCATCTTCGTCGCGGGTGTTCCACGCGGTGACAAAGCGGGCCGAGTCAGCACCCCAATCATAGAAGGCGAAATCCTGCGCCCGCAGCGTCTCCCGCTCGGCAGTGGTAAGCCGCACGAACAGCTCGTTCGCCTCGACCGGGTGAAGCAGGCGATCCGCGCACCCTGCCGCCACCTCTTGCGCCGCCGCATTGGCGTGCGCGGCATTGGCGAGCCACAATCCGTCATCCAGCATCGCGAGGATCTGCGCCGCCAGATAGCGGCCCTTGCATTGCAGGTGCCCGGCGCGCTTGCGGCGGTAACGCACCTGCATGGCGGCTTCGGGATCGAACAGGATCACCGCTTCCGCCCCCAGCCCGCCGTTCTTGATGAAGCCGAAGGCAAGGCTGTCGACCGGGCCGCTCGCTGCCCGTGCAGCCTCTTCCGGCGATCCGCCCAGAAACGCTGCGGCATTGGCAAACCGCGCCCCGTCCATGTGGAGGCCCAGATGACGCTCGCTCGCAAAAGCACCCAGCGCGGCGAGTTCGGCGGGGGAATAGGTGCGGCCATATTCCGAGGCCTGCGTGATCGCGATGGCATGGGGCTGCACCTGATGCACATCGTTGCGGACCGGATCGATCAGCGCGGCGATACCGGCAGGTGTCAGCTTGGCGCCTTCGCCTTCTGCCAGCATCAGCT
The DNA here is from genome assembly GCF_056848235.1 of Erythrobacter sp. RANMB8. Lineage (NCBI taxonomy): Bacteria > Pseudomonadati > Pseudomonadota > Alphaproteobacteria > Sphingomonadales > Erythrobacteraceae > Erythrobacter > Erythrobacter sp. RANMB8. The sequence goes on along the minus strand of NZ_JBREHG010000017.1, from coordinate 10,926 downwards.
TGGCGCCGTGCAGGAAGAAGCCCGGTGCGCCGCCCTCGTCCACCTCGATATGCGCCTCGCGGTGGCACACCACCCCGCCGTGTGGCGCGCACATCGTGGCGAGCGCAAAGCAGTTGGCCGCCGTGCCGGTCGCCACCCACAGCGCGGCGCATTCGCGCCCGAACAGTGCGGAAAAGCGCGCATCGAGCGCCTGCGACAGCGCATCGCCGTCATAAGGATTGTCGGGCGTATCGGCGGCGCGCATCGCCTCCCACAGCCTGGGGTGGACGGCGGCGGCGTTGTCGGACAGGAAGGGCTTGGCGAGGGTCATGGGACATCGCCTCTAGCTGGCAGCGCCGCCATTACAAGCAGGCACAAGCAGGGAGTGAACGCAGATGGGCGAAGGACGCGCAAAACTCACGATCACCCACCATGTCGCCGGGCAGGGCGGGCGTTATGTCGTGGTGGTCGAAGGCGCTGCGGAGGAAGGCTATCTCGAATGGGAACCGGGCGGCATGATCGAAGGGCGCGAGGTGCGCGTGGCGGCGCACACCATCGTGCCCCGCGCCATCGGCGGGCGCGGCGTGGCGGCGGCGCTGGTTGAACGGATGGTCGATGATGCCCGCCGGCAAGACTTCGTGATCCGTCCCGATTGCTCTTACGTCGCCAGAAAATTCGCGGACAACCCCGACTGGTCGCCCCTCAGGGCCTGATCCGGCGCATCCTCCAGCGGGGCATCGAGCCGCGAATAATCGGTGCCGGTAATGGTTTCGAGCACGCTCGCCCGCAGCCGCCGCGCATCGTCGAGCGGCACGCCGGGGATCGCGAAACTGCCGCCTGCCAGCCCCAGATGCACTGTCGCATAGCCGCGCAGCCGTGCGACCGGCCCCTGAGCGATCTCGACCGAGTGGAGCTTCAGCCGCGTCGCGATCCGGCTGGTGGGGGACATCAGCCCGGTGGTCGAGACAATCTGCGCGTCGTCGAGTGCAAAGCGGCGGAACTCCCATGCGTAAAGGTTCGCCGCCACGGCCACCACGGCGGCACCCAGCGGCAGCAGGAACAGCCCTGTGGGCGCGAAGATCGCGGTCGGGACCGCAGCCAGAGCAAAGGGCAGGGCGCCCGCCACCATCCGGTCAGTGCGCTGGCGCTTGCTGGCGCGCTGCCAGCGGGTCTGCTCGTCGGGCAGACGGAAGCCCGCCGCGCCGACAATCGGGGCGATCTCCTCCATCTGCGCGAAGGGCGCGACCTGGTGACTTTCCTTCCCCGCATCCTGCGCCAGACTGACGAAGCTGAGCGAATGCCAGCCGAAGCGGTAGCGCACGAGGCCGGTGCCGATCACGATCCCCTGCACGCGGTGCGCGGGCATCACCACATCGGTGCGGGTCAGCAGCCCGCGCTGCCGCCGGAACCCGCGCGCCGAGCGGGTCAGGGTGAAGCCCCAGTCCCGCAGCACCGTGCGCACCACGCCGGTGGCAAACCCGACGAACACCAGCCCGATAAGCCCTGCCAGCGCGCCTGCCGCCTGCGCATAGGGGCCGAGCGTGGCGATGACGCTCCCCTGCTCCTCCAGCCAGCCGCGCCAGCGATCGACGTTCCAGACATCGAGATCGATCGCATTGTCGACATATTGCAGCAGACCGCCGAGCACCGCGAACACCGCCAGCGAAAATTCGAACAGGCCGAACGTTACCAGCCGCCGCGGGGTGAGGGCGTAGAGCACCTCGCCCTCATCCGCAGCGGCAGGCGCAGCCTCGGCGGCGCTCGCGGCTGCCCCCTGTTCCTCGTCCCGCCGCTCGCGCACCAGTTGCCGCAGACGCTCGCCCTCGGCAGTGGTGAGGTATTCGAGGCTGAGATCCTCGCCCCCGCCCGCTCCGGTTTCGAACTTCACCGATACCAGCCCGAACAGGCGCGGGAGCGGCTTGGCCTCAAGGCTCACATCCTGGATCCGTTCGTAAGGCACCGAGCGGGCCGAGCGGCTGAGGATGCCGCTTTCGACACGGATATCGGCCTCGCCGATGGTATATGTCAGCCGCCGCCAGCCGAGCCAGCTTGCACCGATGCCGATCGCCGCCGCCGCCAGCCCGACGCCGGTCGCGATCAGGAACCGCCCGTCGCCGCCGATGCCCGAAAAGGCGATGGCGATGGCGGGGATGATCGCGCTGCGGATGCTCGCCAGCGCACCGAGTGCCACGCTGACCGGCGCCGTGCGCCGCGGCCCGTTCACAGGCTCTCCCGCCGGATATGGGCGCGGATCGTCTCGCGCATGTCGCGTGCCAGTTCCTCGCCAAGGCCGGGCAGCGCCACAGAAGCGTTGTGGTTGCCCGCGGTGTGCAGCGTCAGCGTGGCAATCCCGAAAAACCGTTCGAGCGGGCCCTGCTGCACATCGATGTGCTGCACCCGGCCGAACGGCACCACCGTATCCGACCGGAACAAGAGCCCGCGCACCACCCGCAGCCGGTCCGCGCTGATCTGGTAGCCGCGGGCGTTGTAACGGCGCGAAGGCACGCGGATGATTAGTCCCAGCGCAATCAGCATCACCGTGCCTGCGATCGCCCCGGTAGGAAAGCCCGGCTGCCCGGCAAAGGCCCCTTCCAGCACCATGGCCCCGACCAGAAAGGGCACCGAGACCAGCCCTGTCTGCACCCGCAGCGCGCGGGCATAGCCGGGGTGCAGTTTCGTCAGCTCCCCCTCGTCATCAAGCGGCGGGCTGGCGGGCGTAAGCGGCGTGCTCTGATCCATGGTGCCTTAGTGGCGCAACACAGTGCGCCCGCGCAAGCGCTTTTCCGCTGCCGCCTAACGCATTTATGAGGGCGACGGACGGCCCAAGCCCTTCTACAACCGCCCGCAAAATCCATCGGGAGACCTGCGCCATGACCATCCTCCATTCCAGCCTCGGCCCCAACCCCCGCCTTGTGCGGATGTTCATGATCGAAAAGGGACTGGAGGAAGGGCGCGATTTCACCCGAGTGCATTATGACATCATCACCGGCCAGAACCGGCAGGATGCCGGCTACATGGCCAAGAACCCGCAAGGCACCACCCCGACGCTCGAACTCGATGACGGCACCTGTCTCACCGAAAGCTGGCCGATCTGCGAATTCATCGAGGAACTGCACCCCGAACCCAACCTGTTCGGCGAAACCCCGGTGGAGCGCGCCACGGTGCGCAAATGGGTGCGGCTGTTCGATCAGGAAGTGGTCGTGCCGATGACGATGGGCTTCCGCGCCGGTGCCGGCCGCCCGATGTTCGAACCGCGCATGAGCGTCGTCTCGACAGAGGCGGGCGCCGAACTTTCGGCCATGGCGGACGCAAAGTGGCGGATGTTCGACCGGATTCTGGGAGACAGCAACCACATCGCGCTGGGCCGCTTCACCTTTGCCGATCTGATCATCTTCGCCTTCGCCAATTTCGGCTTCACCGTGGGCTGGAAACTGCCGGACGGGACAGACAACCTCGCCCGCTTTGTCGATACCCACAACCAGCGCCCCTGCGCGGGCGTGTGGCAGCAGGCCGAATAGGCCTCGCGCTGCAGGTGACAAAGGTGACACCCTGTCACCTTTTGAGGCTTGAACAATCCCTATGTTTTTCATAAATATGCTCTGCCATCCACGCTGCGGACGGACAGGAGAAGGGGGCCGTGTTTGCCCCGCAGCGGTCCTGCGACCACCCCGCCAGCGATGTGAATGAGCCGGTCCCGGCTTTAACCGCTGGCAGGCGTGTAGGAAACAACCCCAACCCATCGTCGCCCCGTGCCTGAGGCGGGGCTTGGCTCGCTTCTCTTCTGTGGCACAAGAGGAAAAGCTTGTCCCCGGATCAAGTCCAGGGCGACGGTTGAGGTAATGGCGGCTTTGGCCTCGTTTCGGCCAAAACCGGACATTCTGGAAACGATCCCGAATCGGTCGAATGGCGAAGCTGCTTGCGGCATGAGTGGACTTCAGAAATGCTGCCGGTCCAAGATCGTGCAATTTGTGACTGGTGGAACCGAAGCATTGCGTCGTCCGGATGCATGCCACCATTCTGTTAGGCTCAGCATCGCGCGTTAGCAAAAAGTCCAATGCACTTGTGAGACGACTCCCGAGGCAATTGCCGACAACGAGGTTAACTGTTCGGCAAACAGTAAGTGAGTCCGGACTTCGAAATCATGCCGTCCACTGCCCTACAGTTTTTCTTAAGGGCAGCCCGTTTCGCAATTTTCTTCCTTGACTTCAGAGGCTTGGGCAGGCCTTATCAGCCGCGGACGCGGAGAAAACTGTTGCTCAAGAGGGTCGCACCTCATGTCGTCGCTATTTAGGGCAGAAGCACTCGCACATCATGGTAATCGCCTGCACGGCGACGTGGCGCTCTCGCAGCCGCTCTCCACCAAGTTATTCGTCGGCGCGCTGTTCGCCATCGTTGGGATCGCCGCCGTTTGGGTGAGCATTGGCACTTACGCCCGGATTGAAACCGTGCCGGGCATGCTCGTCACCAATGTGCCAAGCGCGAAGGTGGTAGCGCTGCAGCCCGGCGTGGTGAGCGAGCTTCCCGTCCGGGAGGGCCAGCTGGTCCGGAAAGGTGACCGTCTGCTGGTCGTCAACTCAGACCGCGAAGCGGCGGGCGGGGGCGATGTCGCAGGTCGTGGGCTCGGCGCTGTGGTAGCGCGGCAGCAACTCGCGCAGGCGCAGGTCGGCATGGCCAGCGGGATTGCTGCGGCCGAACGATCCCGCCTTGCAAATCTCATTTCATCGGCGGAGCAGCAGGCCCGCGACCTTCGGGACCAGATCGCACTGCAGGAGCAGTTGGTGGCTTCGAACGCAAAGATGTTCGAGCAGGTCACCGCTGTTGTCGAGCGTGGCTTCGTGAGCAAGGTCGAACACGAGCGCCGACGCCAGACGCTCCTGTCTTCGCAGCAATCCCTCGCAAGCCTTAAGCAGCGGCTGACCGCCACGTTGGGAGAGGCGCAGCAGGCGCGCGATGAGCTTGCGTCAGTCTCGATCAATGCCGAGCAGGGTATCGCGCAGATCCGCGAAAGCTTGCAGGCGCTGAACGCCGAGCAAGCCCGGCTCGAAGGCGAACAGAGCTACGTCATTACTGCGCCCATTGACGGACGGGTTACCGCATTGGCGGCAGGGATCGGCCGATCCGTCAATCCAGCCCGTCCTGTCATGGTGATTGTACCAGAGGGGGCGGAGCTGATGGCCGAGCTCTATGCTCCGACCCGCGCGGTTGGGTTCGTCGAGCCCGGCAAGGAGACCCGGCTCCTGTATGACGCCTTCCCCTATCAGCGCTTTGGGAGCTTCGGCGGCACAGTCGCCAACATTTCGCGCATCGCGGTCGATCCGCGTGAGACAGATATCCCCTTCCCGTTCTAGGAGCCGGTTTACCGAATCAAGGTCAGTCTCGACCGTCAAGCGATTGATGCCTTCGGCGAATCGAATCCGCTCCAACCAGGCATGACACTTCAGGCCAATATCGTGCTTGAACGCCAGACTTTCCTCGCATGGCTGCTCCAGCCTCTCCATGCCGTGCTGAACCGTACGTCATGAACAGCCCGCTCGACCTTGTGGAATTTTCCGGGCGACAACGGACCCCCTACATCCCCCAAGGCGAAGCAAGCGAATGTGCCCTCGCCTGTCTTGCCATGGTGGCCGGTTTCCACGGCTACAAGACCGACCTCATCACCCTGCGCCAGCGCTACGGGATGAGCCTCAAGGGCGCAAACCTCAAGCAGGTGATGCATGTCGCCGAGGACATCGGGTTCAATGCTCGGCCGCTGCGGGGCGAGATCGAGGACCTGCCGCATCTGACCATGCCGGCAATCCTGCACTGGAACCTCAATCACTTCGTGGTGCTGACCGCAATCACGGGCGGCATTCGCGGCAGGCGGTACCACATCCATGATCCGGCACGGGGGGCCGTCGTGCTCGGCGAGGCCGATGTCTCGCGCTCATGGACTGGTGTTGCGCTCGATCTGCTGCGCTCGGAGAGCTTCAAGCCAAAGATCGAGCAACGCCAGCTCAACATCACCCAGCTCTGGTCGAAGGTGACCGGCTTCTGGAGCACAATCCGCCAGGTCGTGCTGCTGTCACTGGTGATGCAGCTGGTGGTGCTGGCAACGCCGTTCTTTCTGCAGATATCGATCGATACCGTGTTTCCGGCTTTCGACAGCGACCTGCTGCTTATGTTGGCGCTCGGGTTTGGTGGGCTGACGGTTATCAACCTGATGGCGAACTGGCTGCGCTCGCTCATCCTGGTGACCCTGTCGAACTCCCTCGCCTACCAGGTGATCGTCAACCTGTTCAGGCACCTGATGCGGCTTCCACTCGACTACTTCGAGAAGCGGCATGTGGGGGACATCATATCGCGGTTCGGTTCGACCCAGCCTATCAGCCAGCTGATCAGCCAGGGGATGATTGCCGCCTTCATCGACGGGTTGATGGCAGTGCTGACGCTGGCGCTTATGTTCGTCTACTCGCCGGTGCTGGGCGCAGTGGCCTGCACCGCCCTTGGATTTTACATGGCCTTGCGGTTCGCATTCCTCCAGGCGATCAAGCTTCGCAATCTTGATGTCATCACCGCCACTGCAAAAGAAAACTCCCACTTCATCGAGAGCGTGCGCGGGATCGCCGCGATCAAGGCCTTCGGGCAGGAAGGCAACCGCCAGCGCCTGTGGCAGAAGAGCAAGGCCGATGCGGTCAACGCGCAGGTCAAGCTCGGGCGGCTGACTGCAGCGTTCGACGCGCTGTGTCAGTTCGTGATCGGTGCCGAGCGTGTGCTGTTCGTCTATCTCGCCATCGGGCTTGCCTTTGAAAGCGTGCTCACCGTCGGCATGATCTTCGCCTTCCAGGCCTACAAGCAGCAGTTCCTCGATGCTGGCATGCGGCTCACGGAGCAGGCGATCAACTACCAGGTCGTCAAGGTCCACCTCAGCCGCATTGCGGACATCGCGCTATCGCCCATCGAGGAAGGCGATGCCGAGAAGAGCAATGAGGAGCCGGACTTCATCAAGCCGCTGATCCTCGACCGCGTATTCTATCGTTATGGCACCAACGAACCGATGGTGCTGAACGGCGTGAGCCTGAACATTCAGCTCGGTGAGTTCATTGCCATTACCGGCCCCTCGGGTGGTGGCAAGACCACGCTCATGAAAATTCTCATGGGTCTGTTCGAGCCGACCAGCGGTTCGATCCGGCTCGGCGACCGGCCGATCTCCTCCTAGCGCAAGGGGAAGTATCGCCGCTCGATCGGCTCGGTTGCACAAGGCGACATGCTCTATGCAGGCTCGCTGGCCGAGAACATCGCCCTCTTTGACCCCGAGATCGATATGGAGCGCGTGCGCGAGGTTGCCCGCATGGCGCAGATCGATGGCGAGATCGAGAAGATGCCGATGGGCTACGAGACCCTGGTCGGCGATATGGGCTCGGTGCTGTCCGGTGGGCAGTTGCAGCGCGTGCTGCTCGCCCGGGCGCTTTATCCCGAGCCTAAGGTGCTCATCCTCGATGAGGGTACTGCCAACCTTGATGCCGAGAACGAGCGCAAGATCCTTGATGTGCTCCGGTCGCTCAGGATCACCCGAATTGCGGTCGCTCATAGGCCGGCGACGCTCGAAGCGGCAGGGCAGGTCTATAGTGTCAAATCGGGAACCCTCAGCGATCTGCTGAGTGCGAACAATGCAACCCTGCTCGCCAAACTTCGTGCGGTCGGTCCCATCTTTGCAGCGCACCTTCCCACTGATGGAACAGATGTAGTGTCAACAGAATAGCCAGGGTCCTTCCGCGCCACCTTGGCTTCCTGTCGCAAGGCGTGGTCACCATCGAAAGGAAATGTCATATGCTTGAAAAAAAGTCATTGACGCAAGAGGCTTCAGGCTTCTCGACGCTACTGAGCTGGATTCTGTGTCCGGCGGTCAAGATGAGACCACTACGATCACTGTGACAGCCGACAGACCTGATGATCCGTGGGTAACCAGTGTCAGTCCTGACGATCTTGCGCTTTTCGGTAATTTCCTCAGCGGGATCAATTTTGACCTCGGTGACACGATCGGAGTTTATGGCCCGCCCGCGGAGGGCACGACGTCCGCGCCCGATCCGGATGAAGACTATAGCTTGCCCGAAGCCGAGCAACCAACCGTACCTCCTTCGGAGATTGAGGAGCTCATCGACAATGTGGCCGATATCGTGGCTATTGAAGATGGCTATTTCTTGGTCGAATTCAGAGACGGGTCTCGCGTAGGCTTCAATTCCGATGGCGGAGTTAGGGTAATTTATCCGTATTGATGAAACCCCTGAGGGAACGTGTAATGAAAATTCGCGATATCTTTTTCATTGTTGGGGCTTGCCTCGGCTTGTTTGCATCCGTTGCGCGTGCGGAAAATCTTGAAGAATACTCGAAGCTCGCGCTGGAGCTCCGCACGTTCCCTCTAACCCTGATTTCCGCTGAAGGAGAAATGTACAGCTCTTCCAGCGAAGGAATGCGGGGTGAGGCGCGGCAATTTATTGTTCGTGATCAGGCAAACAAGCTGATCGGGCTACCTGAAGCCGCGACACTCTATGCCGTTCCCGAGCAGCCTGGAGGATACCTCGTCAGGGGCAGGGTTGCGGGACAGACAACAGTCTGGAATGCCGTATTGACCGACGGCGAACTTAGGCTCGGACAGTCTGTGACATCGGTGCCCAATGAAAGTGCAGTAATTGCGCTCGGCCATGGGATATTTGCGGCTCATCGCCTTGACCGCAACACTGATGGGTATATCTACTTTTACGACGTCGATAGAAATGCCGAACCTGTGAAGCTGGCAATCGGCTACAACGCAAGAGCGATTGGTGCGGTTATTCACCCTGTGAGCGGCGAAGTCGGAATAGCAATATCGCCGTGGAGCAACTCCAATCATGTCGATCTTTACTTTGCGTCTTCGAAAGAGATAAAAATCCAGTTTCCACCTGTTGTCAGTGTTTTCGATGCTTCTGATCGAGGTATACTTGTTGGCGTTAGACGACGAATATGTGAGAATGACCCTGGATCACCGGAGGGTTTGTGCAGTCCAGATCTGTTTATTGTCACGCCCCCGAAACAAGACGCCCAATATCAGCGCGAGGATATTGCAACTTTCAGGCACGTTGCGATCCAGGTCCCAAACGTAACTTTTGGTTTCGACAATCCGCTTAAGACAGACACCGACTTCAAAATGGTTGGTGACCGCCTTCTGGTTATCGCAAGGAGGGGACCGCAACAGGAAGTGCTGGAATTCAGCCTGTTGCAACGGATTGACCCTGTGGTCAGGATGCCGATGGAAGACGGGATCGAATTGCAGTTTGGTGTCGCAAGCGGCCCGATTGGCAAGGAAACCGTGACTGTCACTTCAAGGTCGTATCTGAGACCCTTGAAGACCATGGGCATCCAGATGGGTTCCGGTGATGTCAAGTTGGCTTCCGAGGGGAAACCGTTTCAGCGAATAGAAGCGCTTGATCTCGCAGTAAAAACCGTCAGCACGAGGGTGACTGAAGGATTACCGCCATTCACGCTTGTTGGTAAACGCAGTTCCGTGGAGAACGGGGTTTGTGCCGGTGGCCCGGCTTTGATCGAGGCTTATGGTGCCTCACGCGTGCCGTTGGACCCGTTCAATGTGCTCGGACTGGTCCCCAGCCTGTTCGACCACGAAGGGGTATATGTCGCTGCTCACATTGGCGGGAGTGGAGGATTTGGCCAACCGTGGGGGCAAAGGGGCAACTACGCTGAGGCGCCCCGTCAAATCGAGGAGATGGTCAATCTTATTGACGAGCTCCGTAGGAAGGGATGCAATGAGATCATTGTGACCGGCCAGAGCTTTGGCGGAAACGTGGCGCTGAGAGCCGGGCTATTGCATCCCGGAAAGGTCGATCGGATCATTGCCGCAATTACTCCTCTTGATATTTCAAAGGAGTTTGCAGTTGGCAATCGGGCGATCAGCGCGCTTTTGCCTCGCGACTGGTCAAATGTCGGTGCTGCTGAAATCGCAGCAGTTTCCCCCCGTGCTCTAGCTCTGCAGGCGACGGATCTGTCGAGCTTGTCGATCACTTTGATACAGGGAGAATTCGACGATCAGATATCGACCGGGAAGGACGAATCAAGCATTCAGGCAATGCGCGAAAAAGGCGCAAAAGTGAGATTGATTGTACAGCCCGGTCTTGGACACAGTCGCTTTGTTACGCCTGAGCAATGGTCGCAATACTGGTTCAACGTCGGGCAGGCACTAGCCGACTGAGATCGAATCTGCGCAGACAAACGCTTCTTCTGACAGATGACAATTGTAATTCAGGGACGCGCTGAGCACTTGCCCTTCGAAAATCAGTCGTTCGATGCCGATGGCAATTTTGACTATCAACCATTGGCCCGACGAGGCTGCGGGCTTGCGCCAAATGAGGAGAGTGACGCATGAGCCAATTATGCGGCTTACCTTTGATCCTTCGCACCGGCCGTGGTTGGAAGACTACCTGCCCGAACTGATGACGCTCGACGCACGTCAAATGGCCAAGATGCCCCTTTATGCCGAATGGCTCACCTCGGTGACGATGGAGCCAGTCTTGGTTCCGCATGATTGCACGGACGGTTTCCTGTCCGCTTGTTGGTGCCGGATGGAGGCATATCTGGACCAGCGGATCAGGTCGGGGAGCTCTTCGATCTGATCGCTTCAGGGGCTGGAGCAGGGCCTTGCGCGATTGTCGGATGATCTGGAAACCGGACAGTGGGACACCAAGCACGGACATCTTCGCGATCAGCACGAATATGATGTCAGATATCGACTGGTGATAGGCAATCTTCCGCCTTTCGCCTCTCCACCCACGAGCCGCCATGAGCCGGGCTGAGGCGCGATCCCAAAAGCGGCGTGGCGGCTTTGCCACGCTCGCGAAAAATTCCTGTCCTTCAGCAAGCGACCCCATCTCAGTCATAAGCTTGGTCGTTGTGCGAGCTCTACAACGGAAACTTCGCCTCAGG
>NZ_JBREHG010000016.1:0-74790 GCF_056848235.1 Erythrobacter sp. RANMB8 | reverse complement strand
AACCCGACTTTCGTTTTCGCAACCATCCCTAGACATATCGAAAATCAAACCGGGTCAATTGCGGTCCAAATTGTCCTGCATCGTGGCCAATATCGCACTTATCCGGTCCAGCTCATCAATGTCCGTTCCGACAAGCAGGCGTCCGTAGACCGCGTCAGCCTGGGCCCTGAGCTTCGGTAATAATTCAACTGCAGCAGGCATAAGGTGAATGTGCCAAACGCGCCGGTCGCTCACCGCGCTACGTCGTTCAACGAGCGAAAGTTCTTCAAGCCTGTCAATGGCCTGACCAACGCTTGCTCGTTCCAGCTCAAGCTCACGGGCAAGTTCGGTCTGCGTCATGCCAGGGGTTCGATAAAGATATGCCAAAGCGCGCCACTGAGTTCGGGTGAGTCCGAATTGTTCGAAGGAGGTATCGAATGTGCGTCGCAGCCGCCGCGTCACCTCTTCCATCAGGAAGACAAGCCGATCTGTGTCGGTCAGAAAATTCGCCGCAGCTTCATCGGCAGCCTGATCCGAGTGCGTTACCATGATCCGGTCATAGCTTTCCCGAGGCGAAAATAAAGACATTTACTGTAAGGCACCTTGCAGTATAGCAGACTGCTATGGACACCGTAATAGCCAGCCTGAAGGGGGCCGACGGCATCGCCCTCGCCGCCGAAATCACCGGCGAGCCTGGGGCGATACCGGTCTTGCTCGCCCATGGAGGCGGGCAGACAAGGAGAGCGTGGAAGCGGGTCACGGGCGATCTTGCCGATGCCGGGTTTCGCGCGATTGCTTTTGACATGCGCGGCCACGGCGACAGCGCGTGGTCAGATGCTGGAGCCTATGATATCCGCGACTTCGCAGCTGATCTTGTTGCGCTCGCATCCCAAATGGATTGCAAGCCCGCGCTGGTCGGCGCATCGCTTGGTGGCCTCGCCGGACTGGTCGCCGAGGGTGACCTTGCCCAGGGCAGCTTCGCGTCGCTGACATTGGTGGATATTGCACCGCGTATGGAGCCAGACGGCGTCATGCGGGTCGTGGGCTTCATGGAGCAGCATGTCGAAACTGGCTTTTCGTCACCCGATGAAGCGGCGGAAGTGATCGCAAGCTACATGCCACATCGCGGTAAGCGCGGCGCTGGCGCAGGACTGCGCCATTATCTGCGGGAAAAGGATGATGGCCGCTTTTACTGGCATTGGGATCCAGCGTTCATTCGCAGCATCATGGCGGCCAAACGGAGCAATCCCGATAATCAGGAACTTCAGTTTCAGGAACTCAGCAGGGCGGCGGCCAGTCTGACACTCCCGCTGCATCTCATTCGCGGCGCGGCGAGCGATCTTGTTTCTGAGGAAGCCGTTGCCCACCTGCGGCAAGTCGCGCCCCACGCTGAATATACCGACATCGCGGGCGCTACCCATATGGTCGTGGGCGATGCCAATGATGCATTTTCGAATGCGATCCTCGGCTTTCTGAATCGCCGCCACGGCCCGGCAGGATCAGGGCAATGAGCGAACTGCCAATGGTGCTTGATCGGGCGCGCTTGCAGGAGTTGCTGGACATTGCGCCCTTCCATCGATGGCTCGGCCTGAAAATTCGATCCTGCTCGGAAGACGGGCTTGAACTCACGATGCCTTGGCGCGATGAAATTGTCTCCAACCCCGGGGTTGGCGCGGCGCATGGCGGCGTGCTGGCAGCGCTGATCGATCTCACCGGCCTTTACGCTTTGGTTATGGTGGGCACCCGGGCCACGGCTACTGCTGATCTCCGGGTCGATTATCATCGGCCCGCGACAGCAGGCCCGCTCATCGCGCGTGGACAGGTTATCAAGACCGGGCGCCAGATCAGTGTGGCTGAAGCCCGCATTTTTGGCCCCGATGACACACTCGTGGCAAGCGGCAGAGGCGCCTATATATGCTAGTGCGCTTTTCTGTGTCTTCTCTGATGGCTGCCGCCCTGTTTTTGTCTGCCTGTTCAGGCGGCGAAGCTGATGACCAGGCTGCCAAAGAGGCGCCGCAAGGCCCGCGTGAGGTTCAGACCTCGATCGCCCGGACCGAATTGCTCAACGAACCGGTGAAGGCGTTCGGAACTATCGCAGCCAAACAAAGCAGTGCAATCGGAGCGCTCACCGAAGGTCCGGTCGAGCGGATCTTTGTGAAAGTCGGTGACAGGGTGTCACGCGGACAGCCGCTCTTTCGCATCAGACAAGCCGACTATCAGCGGAACGTGGCTGAGGCACAAGCTGCGGTTGATCTTGCGACCGCTCAAGCGATTGAAGCCGAACGGCGCTATGAACGCGTGATAGCTCTTGCGCCGAAGGGTTTCGTTTCGAAAGCGCAGGTCGATGCGGTTGAGACCCAGCTTGCCGTTGCACGCGCGCAAAAGGCGCAAGCCAATGCCGCACTCGGCACCGCGCAGCAGGCCCTGAGCGATACGATTACGCGCGCGCCTTATGACGGCGTCGTAACCGCGCGCCTCGTTGATGAGGGGGTCTATCTCAACAATCGCTTCGCGGGAGGCGGTCAGTCGGCCGCTCTACAACTGCAGGAGCTCGGCACCGTCGCGGCTATCGTCAACGCGCCGCAGGAATATGTCGACATGCTGCGGCGAGACATGCCAGCGCGCGTTTTCATCGAAGGGTTCGACGCGCCGTTCGATAGCATCGTCTACATCATAAACGACCGGGTCGATCCTGAAAGCCGGATGATCGAATTGCGGCTGCCGATCGCCAATCCCAACTACCGGATAAGCTCCGGCCTTGCAGCGCGAGCCGAGATCCAGATCCCGCCCGAACCAGCCATCATTCTGCCCCGAACAGCCATTCTCGGCGACAGCTCCGCCGCCCATCTTTTCATCATCCGTGATGGTAAGGCTCAGCGCCGCGAGGTCAGGTTCGACAGCATCGACCTCGATAAGGTGCGGATCCGGTCAGGCTTGGCGGCAGGTGAGGAAGTGATCATCGATCCTCCGGCAACCTTGCGCGACGGCGAGCCAGTCAAACCACTCCGCACGACCGGCGAGAAGTAAGATGTGGCTGGCCGATGTTTCGATCCGGCGTCCAGTCTTTGCGACGATGCTGATTGTCTCGCTCGTCGTGCTTGGCCTTGTTTCCTTCGGCCGTCTCGGAGTCGATCTGTTTCCGGAAGTCGAATTCCCCTACGTTTCGGTAACCACCACACTGCCCGGCGCGTCGCCTGGGACGATCGAAACCGAAGTCACCGATATCGTCGAAGAGCAGCTCAACACCATCGCGGGCCTGCGACAGATGCGTTCTGTCAGCGCCGAAGGGGTGAGCATCGTCAATCTCGAATTCGAACTCGAGCAAGACGCCGACCTCATGGCGCAGGAGGTCCGGGACAAGATGTCACGGCTTGGCGCTGATCTGCCCGCTGACGCCGAGCCGCCGGTGATCGAGAAAGTCGATCCAGATGCTGCGCCTATCCTGTCGGTGCTCTTGTCTGGCGATATGCCCATCCGCGATCTGACCACCTTTGCGGACGAGGAGGTGAAGGAGCGGTTGCAGCGCGTGCCGGGGGTCGGTTCGGTCGAGCTGGTTGGCGGGCGCGAGCGCGAAATGCGCATCTGGCTGGATGCATCCGCCATGCGCGCACGCGGCATCACGGCTGACGACGTCCTCTCGGCAATCCAGCGTGAAAACGCAGAGCTTCCGGGCGGAAGACTGGTGACGGAGGGGCGAACACGCCAATTCGGCATCCGCACGCTCGCCGAAGCCGCCAGCGCAGCCGAATTCGCAAGAATTCCGATTGCCTATCGCCCGAATGGCCAGACCGTCCGTATCGGCGATGTCGGCCGCGTCGAAGATTCGGTCGAAGATGAAACCAGCTATGCGCAGCTCGATGGCAAGCCTGGTGTGGTGCTCGAAGTGCGCAAACAGAGCGGTGAAAACACCGTCGCAGTCGCAGAGCAGATCCGGGCCGCAATCGACGACATAAGCGCAAGCGCACCGGATGGGGTCGACCTGGTTATCGCACGCGATACATCGCGCTTCATCGAACAGGCAATCGGCGACGTGCTGTTCGATCTTGTCATCGCGGTGTTGCTGGTGGTGGCCGTAACCTTTCTGTTCTTGTTGAGCTGGCGCGCGACGATCATCGTTCTCCTCGCCATTCCAACTTCGATCGTTTCCACCTTCGTCGCTTTCGCCGCATTTGATTTCACCATCAACATGATCACCTTGCTGGCGCTTACAGTGGCAATTGGTTTGTTGGTGGATGATGCGATCGTCGTGGTCGAGGCAATCCAGAACGATGTCGATGCCGGCGTGGATCCAACCGAGGCGGCACATGCTGCAACCAAGCGCGTCGCCCTTGCGGTGCTGGCAGGCACATTTGCAACGCTCGCGGTCTTCGTTCCCATCGCCTTCATGGAGGGCATCGTCGGGCGTTTCTTCTTCCAATATGGACTGGCGATCGTGTTTTCCGTCAGCGTTTCGATGCTGGTTGCCTTCACCTTGACGCCGGCCCTGTCAGCCCGATTGCTGCGTCCGGAACATCCGGAAGATGGATGGCTGGGACGTGTAGAGCGATTTCATACCGGGATGCGTCTGCGCTACGAACGCCTCGTCAGCTGGGCAATTGGCAGACGTTATGTCGTGCTTACTGGCGCTCTGGCGAGCGTTCTTGTCGGCGGATTTTTTGCCGCGCTTGTGCCGAGCACATTTATGTCCACCACTGACCGGTCGGAATTTCTCGCGACGGTCAAGCTGCCCCTAAGCACGGGGATCACCGGAGCGCGCGAAGCAGCCCAGCAAGCTGATGTCGTGTTGCGCGAAAACCCGGAAGTCGAACTGGTTTTTGCGAGCGCGGGAAGCGGCACCAATCCCAAGGTCAACGAAATCGATATCTATGTCGGGCTGACCCCCAAGCGGAGCCGTGACATGTCGCAAGATGACCTGATGACCTTCGCGCGCGACGCCCTCAGTAAAGGTGTCGTCGGAGCACGCGAGGTATCTGTGGCGGAGGTTCCATGGGTGTCGGGCGGAGGTGTCGGGCAAGCTGCCATCGAGCTTATCATCACCGGAAGTGATACAGCGGCGATCAACGATTATGCCCAATGGCTGCAAGGTGAACTCGCTTCCCGGCCCGATTTCGTCGACGTCCGCTCGACCTATGAGGGCGGCCGACCCGAATTGCAGATTGTGCTTGATCGTGACCGCGCAGCGGACCTCGGAATTTCGGCGCGGAGCCTTGCCGCAGCCTCGCGCACACTGGTCGGAGGCAGTGATGCGGGAACCTTCCAAGCCGACGGGCGGCGCTATGATGTCCGTGTGCGCCTCGACGAAAACAACCGGCAGAGCCTCTCGGATGTCCAAGCCCTGCCACTCAGAACCGGACAGGGCACCCTGGTCGATCTGGCCGCAATCGCTGATGTCGAAGTGGCATTGAGCGCCGCAGAGATCGACCGTATTGATCGATCGCGCCAAATTTCCGTGCAGGCGAATACGGCCCCCGGCGTAGCGCTAAGCGTCGCGGTTACAAAGGTCGAGGACCTTTTGGCGTCCAACCCGCCACCGCCTGGTCTTTCGATCCAGGCCGAAGGCACAGCGCGAAGATTGGCCGAGACAGGAGAGGCAATTGTCTTCGCTTTTGCCCTTGCAATCGTGGCCCTCTACATCGTGCTGGCAAGCCAGTTCAACAGCTTCGGGCAGCCAATCATAATCATGCTCACCGCGCCGCTTTCCTTTTCAGGCGCTTATTTTCTCATGTGGGCAGGAGGGCAGGAAATGAGCCTGTTTGCCCAGATCGGCATGATTGCACTGATGGGGATTGTGATGAAGAACGGCATCCTTCTGGTCGATCTCGCCAACCAGTATCGGGACGCAGGCATGGATCCCGCCTCTGCGATGCGCAAGGCAGCGCCCGAACGCCTGCGACCCGTCCTGATGACAGCGCTGGCGGCAATATTCGGGATGCTGCCGGTCGCGCTTGCTCAATCGGATGCAGCTGAATGGCGCAATTCAATGGGATTTATCATCATCGGCGGGTTGACCACTTCCACATTCTTGACGTTGCTGGTTGTACCGGCCGCTTACTCTGCGGCGGGTGATCTGAGAGGCCTAGCTGGGCGTTTTCGCACCGTGGCTCGAGACAGGCTGCATCGCTGAACCGCCTCTCGCCTGGAGGCGATCACTCTCGATGACGGCTATGGGGTCGATCTGCGAATTTCCGCTTCTGGCGCGAAATCCGTTGAATCTGCCCGGCGGCTATCGGGGCTGCACATCGGCCCCGCGCATGGCCGGTCGCGGGTGGTTTTTCGCCGTTGCGCTCACCGCACGGAATGTTACGCTAAGGCATGATTTTTCAGCTTGTTCTGCTTGCCATTGGTATCCTGCTGGTCGCATTTCCGCGGGTGCTCGACGGAGACCCCAGGCAACGACACTACAAAAGGCTTGAAGAGCTCAGGAATGGCGCAGACGAAGCATTCTTCGAAGAGCGGCGGGCATTGGAAACTTACCAACCGCGCGGCTACTGGCAGACGCGGGTTCTCGGCGGTTTGCTGATCTTCATCGCGCTATCAAAGGTCGTTTTCGACAAATAGCGAACGACCGATACGGGGTCGCTTGCTGAATGGCAAGAATTTTCCAGAAGCGAGGCTAAGCCGCCATTCGCGGCCCGATCCGAGCCGTGACGGCTCCCGCCCCAAAGCCGGTCACTTGCCGCAGCTAGGTCGAACTTCGGGTCCCGCCGAAAGCAGCCAGGCTGCTTTTCGATCGCGCATCGGCGGTGCTCATGACCTGTGGTGGCTCGTTCCTGCCGCTCAGTTCGGCGGCTTACGTCCAATTATCGGGCCGCTTGCCATTTTTCCGGTGTTTGGGTTCGGCATACGGATACCAGTCAGACATCGTTGCTAGGTGCGCCGCCATTGGCCGAGCCAAAAACGATAGCCTCGACAATGTCAGCGGTGGCTGCCAATTCACTGGCCCCAAATGGGTCTTTGCCTGACAGGCGGCGATATTCGGGGGCCAACGTAAACACCGAAGCCGACAGGCCGATGATCGCATAATACAGCCTGATCGGGTCGCTCAGCACAGGATTGGCCGCAGGCGCCAACGCGGCCACCGATTGGAACAGGCGCTTGCTGTAGGTGTCGACGAGCCAACTGAGCCGATCGGTCTCGCTACGCCCCTCGCTCGTCATGATGCGGTGCAATTCCGGGCATTCGGAACAGAACATCACAAATTCGCGCACCAGCGCACGGGCCAGATCGCGCAGGTCGCTTGCAGGTTGCGCCCGCGAATGCGCAGCGGTGCGCGCGGCAAAGCGCGCTTCCAATGCTTCGAACATATCGGCCATCACGGCCTTCCACAGGGCGTCTTTCGTGGGGAAATGATACAGCATGGCGGTGTGCAACACGCCTGCCTCGGCGCTGATTTGGCGCAAGCTTGCCCCGTCATAACCATGCGCAGCAAAAGTGCCGCGCGCTGCCAGAATGATGGATCTGAGCCCTTCGTCGCTGCCCGGTTTTGCCTTTCTGCCCATGCTCGCAAAAGTGCGGATGCGCGCACGCTCTGTCAATCCAAACTTGACCAGTCGGTCAGAATCGGTCAATAACTGACCAAGTGGTCAAATAAGGGGCGGCGGATGAAGCGGGCAGCAGGATGGATAGCGCTGGCGATTGGCGGATTGGCACTGGCAGCGTTCGGCGTGTTTCAATTCTCGCCTGCGGTGCAGGATCGGCTGTTTGCGATGGGTGCGCGCGCGCAGCTTGATCGCCAGTCACAGCTTGCCACCAGCGATGATGCGATCCGGGTGCTGCTGTGCGGCACATCGAGCCCACTGCCTTTGAGAAAAGCCGCCAAGGCCTGCACGCTGGTCGTTGCAGGCGGGCGCTTGTTCATCGTCGATATCGGCCCGGAAGCCTCGGAAAATCTCGCCCTGTGGCGCGTGCCCACGCCCAGGGTCGAAGCAGTCTTCATCACCCATTTCCATTCCGATCACATTGGCGAGCTGGGCGAACTCAACATGCAGGGCTGGGCGCAGGGGCGCAGGCAGCCGCTCGATGTCTATGGCCCCGTCGGCGTGGCTGAAGTGGTGGCAGGCTTCAACGCGGCCTATGCGTTGGATCGGCAATATCGCAACGCCCATCATGATGATGGCAAGGGGCTGTTGCCGCTCGCTGCAGGCGAGATGACAGCCCATGTCGCGGATTTCGTGCAGCCGGGTGATGTGCCCGCCGGGCGAACGCAGGTGATCTACAACAAGGGCGGCGTCACCGTGACCGCCATCGAAACCGATCACCGTCCGGTATCCCCTGCCTTTGCCTACAGGTTTGCCTACAAGGGCCGATCAGTGGTTATCAGCGGTGACACCATCCTGAACGACGGGCTGGTTGACGCCACCAAGGGCGCCGACGTGCTGGTGAGCGAGGCGCAGGCCCATCACTTCCAGGATATCATGGCGCGCGAGGCTGCCAGCGTTGGTCAGGAAACGCTCGCCAGTGTGCTCAAGGATACCAGCCGCTACCATATCAATCCGGTTGAGGCGGCCCAGCTTGCCAACCGGGCGGGCGTGCGCGAGCTGGTCTATACCCATATGGCTCCGCCGCTGGTGTTTGGACTGCTCAAGACCCCGTGGCTGCGCGGGGTAGCGGAGGAGCGCCCCGAAGGCGTGACCATCGGCCATGATGGTATGGTCATTACCATCCCGGTTGATGGCAGCGCCATCACCTTCAGCGCGTTGGAAGGCTGAGGCGGTGCGGTACTTTGCCATCATCGTCGGGGCAGGGCCGGTGGGCCTGATGCTCGGCAATCTGCTCGGCCAGTCCGGCGCGGACGTGCTGATCCTCGAACGCCGCACCGAGCCGTTCACCACCCCGCGCGCAATTGCCTATGATGCCGAGACGCTGCGGCTGTTCCAGAAGATCGGCTTGCTCGATCAACTGGAACACACGCTCGAACGCGATGTGCCGGTGGTCTATTTCAACGGGCAGGGCCGCGAATTGATGCGGATGTCGCGGCCCTCGCAGCCCTATGGGCACAGCCAGCTTGGCAGCTTCTACCAACCCGAAATGGAGGCGGTGCTCCGGGACGGCATCGACCGCTTCGCCAATGTCGAATTGCGCATGGGCGCAGGCGTTGTCGGCATAACGCAGGATGAGAGCGGCGTCACGGTCACATTCGAAGATGCAGACGGCCAGAGACACTTTGTCAGCGCTGATTACCTGATTGGCTGCGATGGTGGGCAAAGCTTTGTGCGCGATGCGGCGGGCATCGGGTTTGGCGGCGCGACCTTTGCCGAGAAATGGCTGGTGGTGGACTGCATCGGCGAGGGTTACGGCGTGCGCGAGATGCAGTTCTTCTGCGATCCGGCGCGCCCTGCGTTGACCCTGCCGGTATCACGCGGGCGAAGGCGCTGGGAGTTTCTCGTGATGCCGGGCGAAGACCCGGCACAGTTGCAGCGCGAGGACACCGTGCGTGCTCTCATAAAGGGCTACGCGCCCGAAGATAACTCCACCCTTGAACGCGCCATCGTTTACACCTTCCATGCCCGTTACGCTGACCGTTTCCGCGAACGGCGCGTGCTGCTCGCAGGCGATGCCGCGCACGTCAACCCGCCCTTTGCAGGCCAGGGTTTGAACGGGGGGCTGCGCGATGCGCATAACCTTGCCTGGAAGCTCGACCTGGTGCGGCGCGGGATTTCGGGCGATACGCTGCTCGACACTTACGAGACCGAACGCCGCCCGCATGTGAAGGCGATGACCGATTTCGCGATCAAGCTGGGCGCAACCATCATGCCAACGAGCCGCTTGCGTGCGGGCCTGCGCGATTGGTCGATGGCTGGGATGCGCGCCGTGCCGGGTTATACCCGCCATGTTGACGAAGGCGGGTTGCTGCCCCGGCCCCGCCTGTCGAAAGGATCTGTCTGTTCGTCGGCGCGCCAATCGGGCCGGATGCTGGTGCAGCCGGTGATCGATGGTGTGCCGCTGGACGAGGTGATCGGAGGCGGCTGGGCGGTGATCGGCACCGGGATTGAACCGGCCCATGCGCTTCATCCCGATGATCTGGCGATGCTGGGCCGTCTTGGCGCACGCTTTGTGAACGCCGATCACCCGGCGCTGGCCAAACAGATCGGGCGACGGCGCATCGCCATCATCCGGCCTGATCGCTTTATCGCCGATGCCCTCAAGCCTGATCCTGCGCGCAGGCGGCTCGGTTGGCTAGGCGATGCGCTGGCCCTGCAAACAGGAGATCACCCGATGATTACGCCCGATCCCCGGCTGGAGCGCGCCGCTGCGCCTGTCGCCAAGGCGCAGGATCTCGCCTTTGTCATGTTTGCGCGCCCCGATCTTGACGAAATGGAGCGGTTTCTGGTCGATTTCGGCCTCAAACGCGCCGAGCGCCGGCCTGGTCGCCTCGTGATGCGCGCCGCATCGGGGCCGGGCCCGGCCCATGTCACCATGCACGAAAAGAAATCCCGCTTTATCGGGCTCGCCTTACGGGTGCGAGATGAGGCTGATCTTGCCGCGCTGGCACGCCTGCCGGGGGCCTCGCCGGTTGAGCCCCTCGATCTTCCGGGTGGCGGGCTGCATGTCCGGCTGACTGATCCGGCAGGCTTTGCCGTCTGGGCGGTGACAGGGCAGGGGGTGATTGCCGAAGACCCGGTGCGTGCGCCAACCCCTGCCAATACGCCCGAAAGGACAGACCGGCTCAACAGCTTCGCCCGTGCGCCATTGCAGCCCGCATCCGTGCTGCGCGCCGGGCATTGTGTGCTGGGCGCGATCAATTTCTTTGCGACCGCCCGCTGGTATATCGACACTTTCGGCCTGATCCCGTCGGACGTCCAATGCCTGTCGGCTGATGATGCTGCGTTGACCTTCCTGCGCTGCGACAAGGGCGATGTGCCGGCCGATCATCATACGGTGGTGGTGGCGCAGAATGTCGCCAACGGGTTCAGCCATGCTGCGTTTGAAGTCATCGATATCGATGATGTGGCGCTCGGGCAGGAATGGCTGATGACCAAGGGTTGGCGCCATGCCTGGGGGCTGGGGCGGCATGTGCTGGGCAGCCAGATCTTCGATTACTGGCGTGATCCGGCAGGCGACAAGCTGGAGCATTACGCCGACGGCGATCTGCTCACCGCCGATACGCCCACGGGTTGGAGCCATCTGACCGCATCGAGCCTTTATCAATGGGGCCCGCCGGTTCCGTCAGACTTCGAAAAACCCGCGCTGACGCCGGCGCTGCTGCTGCGGGCGGTGCGCAACATCAGGAACAGCCCCGAGCTCGATTTCGCCCGCATCCGCCGCCTCCTCGCCGCGATCAGCGCGCCGTCGCGCCCGTGGGCCAAGTAAACCCTTTTGAGGATACCCCTATGCCGATTAGAATTGCCCGTATCGAAACCTCCGGCTCTGTGCGCTGGGCGGCGGAAAGCCACGCAGGCCTGCGCCTGCTCTCCGGCGATTACGCCACGACCCGCGCCTTCTTCGAGAATGGCGGGCCGCAAGACGCCGCACAGGCCGTGCAAGGCGGCGACATCGTGGAGGCTGACCGCATTCTCAGCCCCGTCACCCGCGATGCCAAATTCATTTGTCAGGCAACCAATTACGCCAGCCATGTGCGCGAGGTGGGTGGCGATCCTGATGCGATCACGAATAATGTGTTCTTCACCAAGGCATCATCCTGCATCGTGCCAGCCGATGCCGCGATCACCCGACCACCCCATGTCAGGCTGCTCGATTACGAGATCGAATTGGGGCTGGTGCTGAAGCGCGGCTGGGACGGGCCGCGGGACATTACCGAGGGCAATCTGGCCGACTGGATCGGCGGCTTGGTGATCGTCAATGATGTGACTGCGCGCGACGTGCAGATCAGCCACATGCAGTTCCACAAATCGAAAAGCTATCGCACGTTTGGCCCCGTAGGCCCGTGGCTGGTGCTGCCTTCGCCTCCCGAACTTGCGCGCTGGCGTGATCTCGAACTGGTGCTGGCGGTGGACGGCGAGCAGCGCCAGCGCAGCCTTGCCGGTGACATGATCTTCAAGCCTGCAGAAACGCTGGCTGAACTCAGCCGCATCATGGATCTGGCGGCAGGCGATCTGATTGCCACCGGCACGCCCGGCGGGGTCGCGCTGCATCCGCCATCCGCTTTTATTCAGGCGCTTGCGGGGTTTCTAACACCCACCAAACGCTTCAAGGCCTTCATGAAAGGCCAGTTGCCGCGCCCTGCCTATCTGCGCGACGGGCAAGTGATGACCGCCGCGATCCGCACGCAGGACGGCGCGATTGATCTGGGTGAGCAACGCAACCTGATCAAGTTGGCCAGCTGAGTAAGCCTCAGCTGGAAAGTCGGCGCAGGGCTCGCAAGTCAGCACTATCGCGCTCCCAATTCGGCAAACAGTTGGAGTTGGCCCAGATCGTAGCATGCAGCTAGCGCATATTGGGCGACTGACGCGAGGTCGTTTCCTAAATTTCGGGATCCGGGATACGATTTTTCTGCACAACCGTGATTAACGGCCCGAGCAGGCTAGCGTCCGGTTAAATGACCGGCAGGGCTGAGCTGCGAGCAGCAGCAGCAGCGCATGCACGAGATCGCGCGCGCTTGTCTTCCGCAGCAAAGCTGGCTGACCAGCGAGGGCCTCCGCGACGCGGAGGATCCGCAGGATATTGTATTTATACAGTTATTTTTGATTCAGATAGAGGAAGGAAAAATTCCCGACAAGCTTCTGTCGGGGTGTTCGAAAGTGTGAAGATGTTGAAGTTTATTGTCGGGGTAGGACTAGGAAGGAAAAAAGTTTCTCCCGATTTACAGTTTCTTAAAATTTCAAATGCTACGGCGAAGCCGCGGGGCCGGGCCCGGCCCTCGCCTTTTCCCTCCTACCCGCTTCCTAAAAATCAATTCATTTAATCGGATGGCGCGGTCGTGAAGGCCGAGCGACCTGATGATCGCCCGGCCCGCGCACCGACTGGTTGGGCCGCTTAAGTCGCTTTCTTCATCGTCGAAAGCGTGTGGACCACAGGCACGCTACCGATATTGGTGAGCACGGGGGACGCATCGCCTGTCAAAGAGATGGGTTGAGCGAGCGTGGCGCGGGCACGATCGTAGCCCTTCTCCAGAGATTTCTTGTCGATGCCCCCGAGCCGAAGCTGGCCCTTTCGAGACTTGAAGAATTTCAGCTTCTCCTCCGGAAAGACGATAGAGACCTTCTCATCGCATCCGGACTGCCAGATCTTGCCGCCCTTTGCGAACTTGATCTCCTGCGAACTGCCCTTGATGCAGCATACAACGTCATCAATTTCCACGATATCAGCGCGAAGCTTGTCCATGATGAAGCACAGGTAGACAACATTCCAGCCCGTTTCATGCACGAGATTGGTCAACTCACAGATTTGAAAAGCTTGTGGCATCAGACCTGCGAGAAAGAGCGTATCGTCGTCGCAATCATGAGGCCGCCGCTTGCTTGTCATAGATTTTTCAAGTGCAACAAGGATTGAGGCAATCTCAACGGAATTATGCAGCAGACCATCAAATACGTCGAAGTTACTATAATTTAATTTCATTTAAAGATCCATTTCATGAAGTTCTAAAAATTTGGATTATGAAAAGAATTTTTCCTTCTTATTCACTTTCCAATTATTTCCTTCACTAGAAAGTATCTTTGATATTCATCCGCTGATTTCTGACGTTCAGCAGCAAGCTGGGGTCAGATATCAAGCATGGTCAAAGCTGGGTCAGCACGTTCAAAGCTGCGGGGGGGGAGGGGGATGCTGCCCTAGGTGCCCGGCTGTGTCCGACGTCCGGCTGGCGGGTATCCATAGCTCAGCAAGGTTTTGGCCGCCGTAACCAACGCATGGTCAGCGCCTCGCCGATTATCCGGCGGTCTCGCGGTCATAAGTTCTTAGGATCGTTGCGCGATTATCCTGCGCACGCACGTTCGAGGATACAGCATGTTCACTATCGCAGCCGGCCGCGCACTTGCGATCATGGCCGCCTTAAGCGTTCCGGCACTGGCGTCGGCGAACGTCATTGAAGGCACGCCCAAGGTCATCGACGGGGACTCGTTCCGCGTGGCGGGCACGGAAGTGCGCTTGTTCGGTGTCGATGCGCCAGAATACACCCAAACCTGTTTCGACAATGGCCAGGCGGTTCCATGCGGTGTCATGGCGAAGGAAGCACTGGAAGGCCTGATCGGCGATGGCGTCCTTGCCTGCGTCCCGCAGGAAACCGATGCATATGGCCGCATTGTGGCGAGATGCAGGACATCGGGTGTCGATGTCGGCGATGCTCTGGTTGCGGCGGGATGGGCAACGGCCTTCCGGCGATACAGCGATGAATATGCTGCAGCAGAAACACGCGCCCGAACCTCGCGGTCGGGAATCTGGCAATGGGATTTCCAGATGCCGGAGGACTTCCGAGCAAGCCAGCAGGCATCGATCGAACAGCCGCGCCGCAGCAGGGCAGCAACCCCGGCCAGAACAGCACCGCGCCGGTTCGAGCGGGACGGTATGTGTCTGATCAAGGGCAACCACTCCCGCCGGGGAGAATGGATCTATCACCTTCCCGGCATGCCCTATTATGATGAGACACGGGCAGAGGCGTACTTTTGCACCGAGGCTCAAGCGCAGGCAGCAGGTTATCGACGGGCGATCGTCCGGTAGAAGCCGGCAATCAAGTCAGGATCGGGTAAGGGCGGCCCATGGGATGAACCGCCCCGTATCTCGCCGCACGATTGCCGGATAATCAGGCTGCGCGGTCGAGTGCAGCCAGGTGGTTGCGCAATGCTGCCGCTCGCCGCTTGATCCTTCGCCTGACGGTAGCGAGCTCATCCTGACTGATCCCGGCGCATTCAGCCAGCTTTTGGCCGCGATAGCCGTGGCCCTGCCCATCGATCACCTTCTCCACCACGGGATCGCCTTCACTGATCGCCGCCAGCAACTCGGCGCAGATCATCCCGCGCTCTTGCTGCTCCCGGATTTCTTCCAGATCGGGCGCAGGGATTTCGATATCGGACCGGTCAGCCGAATGAAGCCCGAAACCGAGCCAGATCTTTCGTTCGCGCCGTTCGATGACCTTGCTAGCCTTTGACCGCATGATCCCGATGATGAACGGCTCGATGCCGAGGTTCGCCCGGCATTTGCGGCTGGTCATCGCCGCCAGGATTGCGGCCTGGAGGAGATCGTCGGGCAGAATACCGGCATTGCGGGCGTGATACTGGGCCCTGCGATGCAGTCGGCTGCCCGGTTTGAGATTGATGGTTTTCAGCCGTTCCCGGAGCTCGTCCTCAGTGAGGTAGGACTGATCATCATTCGCTGGCTTAGGCTCGATTTCCGAAGGATTCGGACATGGCGCAGCCAGATTTTTTCAGGGGTGGTGTGTTCGTTCTTTCCTTGTTCCATGGGTTTCTCGCAGCGGCGAGCGAGACCACGGAAGTGGAAATGCGATGTTCTGCGTGGCTCATAGTGACCTCGAACGCCGTTTGAACGCGCACGTGTCCCGTACGGGTCCATTGGGTTTGAGCGACTCTAACTAAGTCCATCCGGCTTGGGCATCTTTCCCAGCACGCAGGTCGCAAGTGACGCTGCTATAGCCGGCAAGGTCTTAAGAATTCGTAAATTCAGGCGGCCGGCAAAAAAATTCGTGATTCTTGCAGCGGCCATGTCCGAATTTCCGGATCTCGGGGCATAGGAGGTTGAAAGCACCTGCGATCCGTCCTGCTCCAGCAAGCCGTTCACCCAGCCCCCACCCCAAGCCTCGCCCGCTGGATCGCGCACCACGCAACATGGGCGGAGAACAGCACGCGCTGCTCTTTGGCTGAGCAGGACGAAGCAGCATAGATCACCCACATGGCCTGCGCATGGAGCGGTGCGCGGCGACGCCAGCGCAGCGGTGTCGATCCGCGCCCGGGCATATCCAGCCCTAGCAGCATGCCCGCTTCGCCGAGTTCGTGCTCGTCGGCCTCGAAGACAAGGACCGTGTGGGTTTCGAGCGCCCGAGCAAGAAATGCGGCGTCGGTCGGCGTGGCAGCGACATTGGCCTGCGCCTGGTGGGCCTGCCTGATCAGCACGGTGGCGCCGGCAGGAATGGAGCTGGCAACACCTTCAAGGATCTCGGCAGCGTCATCTTCGGGATCGAAGAAATGATGCTCGAGCGCAAAGGCCACATTGAGGCCGGAACGCCGCATGACAGTGAACAGCGCCAGCGAACTGATGGCCGAGCGCGGATCGGTGTCAGGGCGGGAGCGGATGATCGAGAGGGATGCCAGAATATCGGGATGACGGTTGGACTTCATGATGTTTGGGTTTCCTTGCCCCGCAAACGAAAACAGGCGGCGCCTCCGGGTGGAAGCGCCGCCTGCGTATGCGGGATGATTGATGATATGGCTGTCGATGGCCGCGGTCTTTGCGGTGTTTGCGGTGGGGATGTCGCCGGGCCAGCAACACCCCCGCCGGTCACCCGAGGTCGATCGGCTCGTCCGCGAACTTCAGGTGCAACAGGTGCTCGCTGAGCGCCCGCGATCCCTTGTCGGCCGCCAATTCCCCCCATGCCTGCCAGCGATCAAGATGCTGGGCGAGCCAGGCGAACATGCGGTCGCGGGCATAATCATCGGGGAAGACCAGCGTCCACAACACGCGCGACAGCGGGATGTTGTTGCCCAGCTGATGCCCGATAAGCTGGATCGCAGGCTTGCCGGCCACGGCTCGGCGTACGAAGCGATAACGAAGCATCCGACCGAGCTCTTCCGTAGCGGCCATCACCTGCTCGCGCTGCTGGCGGGTGATGCCTTTGTCGAGCCCGTTCCAAGGGTGCAGCGATGGGCATTCCAGTTCCACAAGGTCAGGCGCGCCGATCCACCGCGTAGCGATCAGCATCCGCAGGATAGCCTGCCCTTCAAGGGTAATCTGATCGCCCTGGATCAGGCCCTGCCCTTCCATCCACGCCCGGAAATGACGGGCCTCACGCCAGATGCCATCGAAGAAGTCCCGGACAGCCTTCTCCACGGGTACTGAGCGGAAGGTGGTGGAGCGAAGAATGGCGAGCAACAGCTCGCAGCCCTCATCGACGGAGTACTCCTTGCTGCTGGCCATACCGAGCCGCCCTTCCCATAGATAATGCCGCAAGGTGGGCCATTGCCTGCCCTGTTCGTCGGTAAGCCAGCTTGTCGCCGGACCGGAGAGCAACCAATAGCCCCAGGGAAGGTCGGGACGACGGGTCATGGCATAGCCACGCGGATCTGGTGCTGTCTTACTCATGGCGACCTCCTGCGCGGGGCAACAGGGCCTTGGGCTTGGGCTCGAGCAGCAGCGGCACACCGCTGTCAGTCATGCTATTGCCATCAGTGCTGTAAGCCTGGTCTTCGAGGGCCTTGAGCTGGCCCGCCAGCGTCAGCACTTCGGCTGCAACATACCCGATGTCGCGGTAGATCTTGGGCCCATCCTCCCGGCGCGTGTCATTATGGGCCTGGTCGCCGGGCAGGAAGTCACCGACCTTGTCGCAGGTAAAGCCGAACCACCACGCATCGGCGAGATCGAGACCCGCCTCATCGCGGTTGTCCGTGACAGAGGCCAGCTGCTGACCCACTGCCATGTGGTGCACATGGCAGATCTGGAATTCAGGCGGGCCATTCTGGTCGCACAGCGCCGCGTAGTCGATGCCGGTATGTGCCGTAACGCCCAGCGATGCCGGGATCGCATCGCGCTCATAGGACCAGAGCGGATGTGAAGGCCCGACGCCTACGAAGCCCGCGAGCTCTCCATCGAGCTGCCGCAGGATCAGGCACGAATAGCCCGTTGCTGCATCGGTCCATGCAACCCGGTCGGGCTCATCCTGCCACGGTCCTGGGCAATCCGGCTTGAGCTCGGGGATATGCAGGACGTGATCGGGGCGGATTTTGTGATCGCCCACGGTCAGCCCTTCGGGCACGGCGATGGCCGTGGAACGCGGTGTCACCGGCACCAGCGCGCGGCTTTTGCTCCCCGCACGGCGACGGGGCGTTTTGTTGGATTTGCTCATCTATAGGTTTCCTTCAGATACAAAAAAGCCGCAGGGTCCGGGTTGGACCTGCGGCGGGCAGCCTGCCGTTCGGGCAAGCGTTGGGTTCTGCGCATCGAACATCGAAGCCGGACGCGCGCAGGACGCCGGCAGCCGCGATCATGATCAGGTCATGGGGTTCTCCTCGCTATCTTGGTTGGATGGCGTTTGGCGGCCTCGGCCGATGCGGGTCATGCCGCTCGAACCAGACCGCGCAGTTTCGACGCTGCAACCTGGCTCCTGGCCCATGGGGCGAAGCTGTTGCGGATGAACGGGCTCGCCGGTTCTACCCGGCCTGCAGCATCGGCCAGTGCGGCAAAGCTCTGGGGCAGATTGCAGGTGATCACCCCGTGCGAGACCAGGTGCCGCAGGCCGATCACGCCGGCCGCCAGCACATCGGCCACGCACTGATCACGCACCTTGCCCCAATTCCCGATCTCCACCAGTGGCCCCACCTCCTTGGCCGGCGTGGGCTTGGATGGAATACCGGCACCGGCGGCATATTCGGGCAGGTGCGGAAAGCGTGCGCCGCCTGACACAGCCCGGCAAAGGTCAAGGCGCAGGCGGGTATGAGGATGCGGGTCGGCGATTTGCGGCGGCAGCAACATGCCCGCCTCGCTCGCGACCCGGCGGAGGACGGCAAGGTCCTTCCCCTCGCCGCCCCATGTGACCAGCGGGGCATCGACATGGAGTTCAAGCGTGCCGAACAGGCGCGTGGCGATCTCGAATTCGTCGGCCTCGTCGTTCGAAAGGCAGATAAATTCCTCGACCACCGGAGCCTCGGACCCCGCATCGAAACGCAGGATCATCCAACTCCCGCAGGCGATGCGGTGGAACGGCCAGCGGATATCGTAACGAGCGTTCCTGCCTTCGCTGCTGGCATAGCCGGCATAGCTAATTCGATCGTAGCCGAACTCGAAATCGGCGACGACGAGTCGCAGCGACCGGTGCTGCTCACGTCCACTGCCTTTTGCCCGAGAGACAAACATAGCCGCATCACGCTCAAGCGCTGCTGCCAATGCGCCTTCGGCAGCGGTCGAAACCGGATCGGCAACCATGCCGATTACATTGTTGGTATCATTAAACTCGTTCACTTCTATTCTCCTTGAAATGCAGCAGGCCCGCCAATCTGGCGGGCCTGCTGAAGGTGTTGATGATGGGATTGGGGGGCTGGTCAGCGATGCCGCTCACGTGCGGTGACCGGCAATAGCCGCGGCGCCGGCAGCCCTTCTCGCTGGAACCAAGCCTGTTCGGCTTCAACCGCTTCGGGCGGCAGCTCCCGCCACCAGACCTTTCGCAGGAGGTGCGCGTCCCAGGAATAGCCTCGAGCCCTCAGCAGATCCTTCTTTGCAAATGGCGTGTTCGCGGCTTCGACCCTGACTGTTTCTCGGTCGCTGGCGGCAAGAAGCCGTTGGAGATGCGTGCGCTCGGCATCGCCATAATCTTCTTCGTCGCTGTCGGGATCCGGGCGCGACTGCTGCAGCAGGAAGAAAAGGGCCCAAACATCAGCCGGTGCGCGATGCGCCGTGGTGAAGGCACCATGCTGTAGAAGCAGGTGATGCTGGGCGCGGCCTTCAAACCCGAGCGACTGCCACGGAACTTCGCTGCACGAACACGCCCACGGCTTCTCCCAAAGTTCGGGCCAGCGCTGCAATATCCATGCGCGGTCAAACCGGGCATTATGTGCTGCGAGCAAATCCGCGCGATCCAGCAGGCGCCGGACTGCTTCGTCATCTATCGTCTTGCCAGCGAGATCCGCATCGGTGAGGCCTGTCAGCTGCGCGATGTTTGGATCGAGCGGATGGCCGGGATCTTGCAGCCAACTGAAAATCGGAAAATGGCCCAGCAGGTTGCCATACTCGCCAACCCACAGGAGCTTGATCGCTAGCTCGATGATGCTGCCATTTGCTGGATCGAGCCCGGTCGTTTCCACATCGAGCAATGCGATGCATCGCCCTGGTGGCGGCGAACCGTTTGCGGGCATTGATGCGAAGGGCGGCGGCAATGCGCGCAGGATCCGGTAGTCGGGGTATTCGGCGAGCTGGTCAGCGAGTGCTTCGCTGACCGGATCGAGGTGATGACGTACTGATATCATACTATGGTTTCTCCAATGGTGTTGGTGAAACCGGCGAGGCAAAGGCCGAGCCGTTACGCTCAAACCTTCTTTTCCTCTCCACCGCCGGTTTCACCCGGCAATTCCTTTTCAATATGATATCCGCGATTAGCCTGCCGGCAGGCATGGCCCGCTAGACCCTGGCGGGCGCACGGGCGCGCTGCCGTCTTTTCCTAATGTCGCGACAAAAAAGGGCGCTTTGGCGAGTGCATCCGTCTTGTATTGCTCGCTCAGCCTATCGAGCTGCGCACAGGCGCGGCTTTTCCTTCTACGGCGGCAAAAAAAGAGCCGCTGCCGAGCGCCTCGATCTGGCGAGGAATATTGTTCAATCGCCTCCCTTGCCGTCCGCGGCAGATGGTTGCTCCCAATCGTGACCGGGCAAAAGGTTGTCAGCCTGAGGCTTTGACGACGAACCCTTCGGCGGTGAGTTGGGATCCTTCCTTGGTCGACCGCGTCCCCGCTTCGGAGACGCGGTCGGAATGTCCGGCTCGGTTTGCGCGTGTTCGGCACCATTGGACGACGAAGACCCTTGACCAAGGTTGGCCAAAAGCCGGTTGTTGAATTCTCTGGCCTCATCGCGCGCAGCCTCCGCCTTGCCGAGCGCGCCCCGTGTCTGTGCAAGTTCCGCAACGAGCCGGGCGTTCTCTTCGGCCAAAGTCAGGCGGGCGCGTTCTGCATCGTCAAATTTGCCACGAAGTTCGTTGTAGCGTGCCTCAAGATCGTCGTAACGTTCAGACCACTTGCCTGCGTCCCGTTCATGGGCTTCGGCATCCTCGGCGCGGTACTTGCCGACCAGGCCTTTGGCGAGCCGGCGGAAAGTCTCGAATGTTACGTCGAGGACGGCATCCATTTCTGGCGGAGCCTTGGTCACGTAAGGCACACCTTCGGCGGTCCTGCGCTCTTTCCAGTCTGCTACCGCTTCGCCTAAGGCACCGTTGGCCTTGGACATTCCGATGCGGACGGCGACTTGATTGGCTATGACCTTGTCTATGTCATAGCCCTGCTCCTTGAGGAGCTGATCGGCAGTTGCATCAATGTCGGCTTGGGTAGTTTTGTCACGCACGCGATCATCTCCTTCCATCTTGTTGGCGAGAATTGCGACTTTCGCAGTTTTCGCTGAGTTCGCAGTCTTCGCAGGATCTAATGCGGCAGGCACTCACGGTGTGGTGCCTTAGCCCATAAAATCCTACTGGAAATCAGACCCCTACCTTCGGTATCGCCCACCCTGCCGCCCAAAGTTCCATTCATAGGCGCGGGTTCGCTTGCTCCAGTCTCGATCGGGTTCGCCAGGCTTGCGGTAAGCATGGCCTAGATAGGTGTCGGCATAACGCCCCTCGGTGCACCGCAAAGCCTCGGCGTCGTCATATCCCATCGCTTCGAACAGCTCGTGGCGATAGGACCACGCAACCTTGGTTGCTTCTGGCGGCGCGGCGACGTTGCGATCACGGGCGTCTTTCGCGACTTTGTTTCCATGCCGCACGGATGCGGCGAAGAATTCTTCGGCCATTGCACCGATGAGCCGCTTATCGCCGCGAGCCCGCACTGCCCTCCACGCTCGCACGTCTGGACGCTCGTCTAGGTTGAAAGCAAAGCGATCAGGACGAAGCTCGGATACCACCAGCAGGCGCTGAAAGCTGGGATCGTCCTTTTGTGCAGCCCAGAAAGCCTCCGCCCACTTGTCACCCTTCTGGATGGCGGTCAGGTTACCATTGTTCAACGTCACCCGCCCGTTCAGGATTGCGGCGGCGATCCAACGCCGCTGCTCGATCTGCACCGCTTCGATCGCCTCGAGGCGAGATTGAACGTCGGGCAGGATGATCCGGCGCTCGTGCCCTTTGAAGGCGCTTAGCAAAGCTGGATCGTCGAGAAACCGGGCACCGTCGACGTTGAAACGGGACCGGGCAAGTTGGAGCCGATTGCGGTCAATCCGGTCGAGCATTTGCAGCGCTTTAACGGCAATGTTCTTCGGCGGATTGGGGAAGGAGCCAACATCGGAATCCGCGTCATTCCACCTGCGGAAATCACGGATGGCTTCCTGATCGAATGACATGGCGGCTTGCGCCCGGCGCTGGCGGTCCTGGTGGGTTTCAGATCTCCACCACGCCAGTATGTCCCGGTGCTTGGGCCACTTTCGAGCACGCTCCACGATCCCAGAACCCGGCTGACTTGCGACCTTCGCCTTATGTTCGATCACTGCCTCGTTGAGACGCTGCGGCAAGAGTTCGACATCAAGCTCCGCGGCAATCCGCGCTAAAGATTCGCGCAGCTTCTGGCGGGCAACCAGGCGAAGCTTCTTGAAGCGGGCCTGCGCCAATTGGACAGCATGAATTCGTGCCTGTCGTGCAGCGATCAGGAGCTGGATGGTGCGCGCACGTTCGACAATGGCAAGCTGCCCGTCCAGATAGTAACGGATCTCATCTTTAGCTGGCACGACACGATAGTGGTCATCCAGATGTCCGCGCGAACGTTTGCCAACATCGATTGTCTCGCCCGCTTGCCGTGGCTCACCCCACAATAGTGCAGAAATCTCAGGCTTGGGCGGCGCACCGGGCTTCGGACCTCTGACGGCCGTGATCTTGGAGGGCGTGACGACATGGTGCCGCTGCGCTTTGACAGCAGCCAGTTCGGCCTGATGCGCTGCCTTACGCCGCGTGCGGGCCGCGTTGGCACCGGCGCCTTTCTCGGCAGCGAGCTTCTTGTTGTATGTGACCTTGTAGTCCGTCTCGAGCCCTTCGACGAGCGCCTTGTATTCGGAGAGCTCCTCACTCCGGGCAGCTTGGTCAGCCGCATCGGCCTTTTCGGGCGCATTGTAATGCGGCATGACGAAGGCGCGAACCTCAAGGTTGGGCGATGGCGGCACATAGTCCGCGCGAAGTCGGCTCGATAACTTGCCCAGGGCCGCATTGGCGTAGGCAGTGCCCGCTCCGCAGCGCGGGCCGTTGCATTGCGACCATCGGCCCGGACTGCTGACCGCTTCCAAAACGCCGGTATTGCCGACTTTGACGTAGCGCACACCGATGGCCGCGAGGTTGTTGTGTACTTCCGGCCAGGACATTGCTCTCTTGATAGCGGGGCCTGCGAGCTTCTCCATGGCGCGGTCGAGTGGCCAGGGTGATCCGGGTTCAACGCCGGTTGGCGGCTCGTTCTTGAGGACGGCTGCATCATGATCGCGCTGCATGGTGCGCATGGCCGTGCGATCAAGCAGCAGCTTGCCCTCCGCGTCGGCCACCTTCGTCTGGGTCAGGAGGTGATAGACTCCCGTGTCGTCAGCGACGTAGCGGCGGTTCGGCTCTGGCTCGAGGCCCAAGCGATACTCGCAGATCGCGATCGCGATCTGCGCCTTCTCTTTCCACCATCCCTCGCCGAAGGCGACCGGTTCGTTTGTATCCGCGAGAAAGGATACGGTGAGTCCATGGTCATGCAGGTGATCGGTGTCCTGGTGGGTGGCCCAGATCATGGGACACTCTTCGACGCCCAGCACTTTGGCAACAGTCCGCCGGATCGACTCGCTCTCCTCTTCGGTCAGTTCTTCTCCGGGCCTGTGACTCACTACCAGGTGCCAGAACCGATCAAGCCCGGCACTCGCCGCATGGCTGGCCAGCTCGTCGATCTGCGCCTCGGGTTCCTCTGCTGTGAGGTTATAGGCGTAGCGCCCAGCGACGCGATCCGGCGCGCGATTCAGGTCCGCAACATAGTCGCCAACGGGCCTGACCAGATCGCCTACCGGAACGTGTGCTTTGCCATCGTCCAACCCGAAGATGTAGCGACCGGTGGACAGCGAGGTGCCGAAGGCAAGGGTCTGCGCCGTAGCACCGCCACCGACATCCTTAGCCCGGGCCTCATAGCGCCAGATCTTGATCATCATGTCCGGGGTTTCCCCGGCTTTGTGGGCTGGATTACGCGATCGCTCTGCACTCTGGATGAGATCGTCTGCGCCGCTTCTTCGGCGAGCTTAACGATCTTGCCGATGATCCGAAAAGCCTCGTTTACGTCGTCCAGGAACTGTGGATCGACCTCGATATGGCGCACGTCAGGCCCGCCCAGAAGGACGTCCCACTTCTCCTCGTTCCACCGCTTCAGCACCTCCCGCAAGCGCTTCATTTGCGCAGCGCTGGCATTCATTTTCGCACAGACATCGAACAGCGGATCGCGGTAGTTCGCGCTGAACAGGATCCGCTCACGGCACATTTCGGAGAGGCTCCGGCCGCCCGCTTTACGCACAAGCTCCGCGTACTGTTCCTCCGTGAAATAAACGGGGATACGCGGCTTTTTTGTCACCTTTTTGCGGTCAGACAAGGACATACATATCCTCCATCTCCAGCATGCCGAAGGCAGCACTTATAACGCCGTCACGAAGCGCAAGCGACACGACGGCGCCAAGTGTGTGGCACACACACCCATCCTGCAAAATGGTTAGGCCCCTTTTCCGTGACGTGATCATGGGACTTCCCACCCGAGCTGGTTGAATATGCTCTCGACAAACCGCCTGTGAGCAGGCGAACGCTCACAGAATTCCCGGCACTCACCGATATTTGCCGCAAGCGCAGTCGCAGCGGCTCTCAGATCGTCTGCAGCACCCTGACCCTTGATGAACTTTAGCGCAGCTTCGGCGAACCGATTGGCAGTGAACTTCTTCGTCCCGAATGCCGGGTCAGGGAAGGCAGCAATCCTCTGCCGGTCGATCAGTTGGCTTGCGCCGCTACGAGAGAGCAGCGGGCTGTCGGTGACTAGATTTTCGGATAGCGCCGACGAGCCGCCTGCAGGCGCTGCCGGGTTCGAGCGACCTGCAGTTTCATCCCGAGCGAATAAGTCATGCGACATTCGCTCATCCGGGCCGTTGGCCAACTTTGGATCGGGATGCGCCGCACTTTCTTGCGACGGGATAGCGACAGCTGTTGCCGGACGG
Source organism: Erythrobacter sp. RANMB8 (assembly GCF_056848235.1). Lineage (NCBI taxonomy): Bacteria > Pseudomonadati > Pseudomonadota > Alphaproteobacteria > Sphingomonadales > Erythrobacteraceae > Erythrobacter > Erythrobacter sp. RANMB8. Next base: position 49,809 of record NZ_JBREHG010000016.1, on the reverse strand, counting down.
ACTGCCGCGACAGTCGCTCCAGGCTGCTGCGCTGGGCTACTCGGCGCTCTATCGACTGCCTTTGTGGTACTCGGGCTCTCGAGCGCCGCACGCCACCACGTATCTAATTCGGCAGTCCATATTGCTGATTTGCTAAGGGAGGTATTGGCCCACGCAACGACGCTGGAGCGGCCCTCTTCTTGCACAACCCATCGACGCGGCTTGACCCATGTGAGCCACTGCAGGAGATGCTCTTTCTGTTCTCCTGGCAGCCCACAGATGCTGGCAACCTTATCGGCGATGGTCTTAGGATTGTACCCTCCCCGCTTACGGTAAGCCTGCCGTAACAGGGTGAAGGCACACTGGAGGGCAGCGGCGGTCAGCCCATGCAGTAACGGCTCGTCCGGATCGAGGCGGCTGTTGCCGTACTGATCGCGCAGACGCTTCTTCTGCCTCGCTTCCTTTTCGGCACTTGTCAGCGGGCGCCTGCTGCGCTTTACCTCTTTGCCGTTGGCAGGCGATCCTTTTGCATTACCCTCGGCATTATTTGCAGATGACATATCCATTCTCCTTTGCTTGGAGAATAGTTATAGAATAGGCAGCAGCCGCAGAAGAAATGTCAGACGCATTTTCTTGCATTTTTTCTTGCGCGGGGGCTTGATAGGGCGATCAAGGCCAGCGGCAGCTTTGAAGATGGTGCAGGCTGCAGCCCCGCACAAGGGGGTGTGAGAGCTATGGAAGACCTTAACTCATTGATCGGCTTCATGACCCCGAAGTGTGGGCTGGCTTTCAGTAGCAGCGGTCCTTGCGCAATCTCGTCGAGCCGCTCTTGCGCATATCGTGACATCTATGCACCCGACCCTATCCACATCAATGCAAGCGTGTGCCGGCGGGCGCATAGTTGAATGGCCCACCGCCGCCGTCTGCGTTCACGAGATCATTGGCTTGGCCGCACGCGCACAGTCGCTGCTATCGAGCAACCCGCCGTTGGGTGAACGCTGGATCACCACCCACTCGTCAGCAAGGATGGCTCGCAGCAAGGGAATAAGCCTGTGCAGAGAGCGTGGATATTCGAACGATTTCGTGGTCCGGTCTTGCGCATCCGGCGACGTCGAATCATAGTGCCCCAATCAAGGCCACAAAAGGGTACCACGACGGGGTACCACGGGGTTTTGACTCGAAGAGAAACCCGTTTCTTTTCAGTCGCTTGGACTTCAAGAAAAAGTTGGCAGGGGTGACAGGATTCGAACCCGTGGCCCTCGGTTTTGGAGACCGATGCTCTACCAGCTGAGCTACACCCCTGCACTGGCGGAAGCGGCCCCTTATCGGATGGGTCGGCGTTAGGCAATCCTCTTTGCCTCGCGGGCCCGCGCGATGTATTGTGCAGCGCAACGATGCATGCGCCCGTCCACCCTCCGATCCCGGTCGAAACCCTGCTGCTGGCCTATCGCAGCGGGATCTTCCCGATGGCCGACACGCGGGAAGATCATGAGGTGTTCTGGGTCGAACCGCGCGACCGGGCGATCATCCCGCTGGATGGCCTCCACCTGTCGAAATCCCTGCGCAAGGTGCTGAAGGCGGATCGTTTTTCGGTGACGGTCGATCGCGCCTTCGAACAGGTGATCCGCGCCTGCGCCCAGCCGCGCCCCGATCATCCCGAAACCTGGATCAGCGAGCGAATCGTGCAGTCCTATCTCGGCCTCCACCGTGCAGGCCATGCCCATTCGGTCGAATGCTGGCTGGCGGCAGAGGGCGGCGGCGCGCCGCAGCTGGTCGGCGGGCTTTACGGCGTGTCGTTTGACCGGGTGTTCTGCGGCGAGAGCATGTTCAGCCGTGTGCCCGATGCCAGCAAGGTCGCGCTGGCGTGGCTGGTGGCGCTGCTGCGGGCGGCAGGTTACGTGCTGCTCGATTGCCAGTTCATGACCGATCATCTGCGCAGCATGGGCGCGGTGGAGCTGGCGCAGGCCGATTACCGGCGGCTGGTCGAAGCTGCCCACGGCCAGCCGCAGGCGAGCCTCGGCATGGCGTGGCGCGGTTTTACCGGGGACCAGCCCTATGCGGCAGGGGCAGGCGCAGCGGTGGCCGAAGGCGCAGGCGCAGGTGCGGCCGAAGGCGAAGCCGCCGGAGCGGGCTTCTTGTCGGCAGGTGCCTTGTCGCCCGATGCCGGGCCTTCCTCGCCCGGGAAGCGCATCGTGCAATCCTTGACCCAGACATCATAGACCGGGTGTTCGACCACATTGAGGCTGGGCGATTCGCGGAACAGCCAGCCCGAAAACACACGGCGGTGCTGCTGAGCCCCGCGTTCGCGGATATCGACCTGCACGAAGGCACCCGTTTCCTGCGGCAGTTCCCACGGCGCGGTGCGCTCGCAGGCGGACAGGCGGATGATCACCGGTCCGATCTCGCGGCTTTCGCCCGGCTTGAGGCTGATTTCCTCGGAGAGATTGTTGCGCTTGTTGAGCAGGCCGAGCACCGCGACGCGTTCTTCCATCGGGGTCGCGCCGTAATCATTGGCAGGGGCCGCAGCCGTCGAGGCGGTGGCCGCAGGCGCCGCCTCGTCGAGCTTGACCTTCACCGTTTCCGGCTCTGACGCGCTGTCCCCGCAGGCGGCCAGCACCAGCGCGCCGGCCAGCGGTGCAGCAAGAAGCCGGGCGCGCACCTGCAAAGCCTCAGCTATCCGCGCTGCCGGGGGTCCACGCCTCGTAATCGCCCACGGCGCGGGCACGCTTGCCGCCGCGTTCGAGCGCGCCTTGCGGGACATAGGCCTGCACGGTGCCGGTGGCGTTGGGGGTGTAATCGGCTTCCCACACGCGCGGCGGGGGCAGATGGCTTTCGGGCACATCGTCATAGGTGCCGTGCAGCCAGCCGTGCCATTCGGCCGGCACGCGGCTGGCATCATTGGCGCCGTTATAGATCACCCAACGCTTTTCGCGGCTGGTGTAGGAGCCGTCATTCGCCGCCGCCGCTTTCGGGCGGGCGCGGTAATACTTGTTGCCCGCACCATCGGTGCCGACATGTTCGCCGCCGGCGCGGCTGGCCCAAAGGTGCGTGCCGAGCGTTGCGCCGTCCCACCAGGTGAAGATCTTTGCCAGGATTCCCATGAGGCGTGCGCCTAGCGGATTCGCAGCGGTGCGCCAAGAAGGGATGTGGGATTTGCAGAACCGGAACGGTCGCAACGCGACCGCAAGGCCGACTGGCCGCCCGCAGGTGCCCCGCAGCGAAGCGGAGGGAATAGCACCGAGGATGTGCCCGCGGAGGCGGGCACACAAACAAAGGTGCTCACCACACCACCTTGTCCCCCGGCTCGATCCCCAGCGCCGCCGAGCGGCCCGCCCGCAGTTCCAGCACCGCGATCGCCGCCCCCTGCGAGGACACCGAATCGAGCGAATAGGGCACCGTGTTCGCCGCGATATTGGCGATCCTTCCGTCCGGGCCGATGAAGATGATGTCGAGCGACAGCGGCGTGTTCTTCATCCAGAAGCTGCGCGGTTCGGGCACCTCGGAGGGGAACAGCATCCCTTCATTGTCGCCCAGTTCGGTGCGGAACATCAGCCCGCGGGTCTGGGCTTCGGGGCTGGCGGCCAGTTCGACCTTGAACGGCAGACGCTTGCCCCCGCTTTCGACCACCAGATCGATCACCTTGAGGCCCGATACAGGATGGCGCACATCCTGCGCCGCTGCCGCAGGCGCCTGCGCCCGCGCCGTCGCGCTTTCCCCCGGAGAACACGCCGCGAGCGCCCCCAGCACCATCACCCCTGCCGCCAGCATCCGCCTTACCATAAGCCTTCCTGCCCTTCCTGATCGGCTGCCTCGTCCAGCCATTGCTCCACATCCTGCGCGCTGGAGGCGGCGAGGACGAAGCGCACGTGATCATACTGGTGGCCTGCGCGCAGCATTGCTGCAACGGCTTTTTCATGCGCCTTGCGCGCGGCAAGCGGATCGTCCGCGCCCTCGCGCTCCCGCGCCCACGGGCCGAGCCGCTTTTTCTGCGCCATCAGTGCCGCAGCGCGGCGGCTGGCGGCCTCGCCCGGCGCATGGGCGGCGCGCACGCCCTGCCCGACACCGGCATGGCGCAAGCTTTCCTCGACCCGCCGCCCGCCATAGCCGCGTGTGGCAAGATCGCGTGCCCGCATCCGCGCAAAGGCATCATCATCGACATAGCCCAGCTCCACCAGCCGGGCGACCAGCGCGGGGATATCGGGCTGCACCGCCCGCCCGTCACCATCCTCGGCCAGCCCGCGCTCCCGGATCTTGCGCGCCAGATAGGCCTCGACCCGCGCCGCTGTGGTGGCAAAGCGGGCGGCGTAATGCAGCGCCAGATCGCGCAGATTCGCCTCGGTCAGCGGAGGCTTTGCCCGCTTGGCCGCCCGGCGTTCCTGCCCGGAATCCTCTCCGGCCCTGCGACCGGATGATGACGAATTCGCTTTACGTGACACCATTTCGCCTTATTCGTGCCACCTTCTCTATTAAATGCGAACATCGGGACAACGCCAGACTATGACTGGCGCTACGGGGTTACGCCAGAGCGCGAGCGGGGAAATGCCTTGGAACGCGCCGCAACTGACGGGTATCGTTGAAAAATATGACCGACGCCGTTTTGACGCCGACGCCGAATGATTGCGACCTGCCGCGCATCCGTGCGCAGTTCGCGACCTTCAACGAAGCGATCGACTATGCCGCGAAGAGCCGCAAGGGATTGAACTTCCACGACATGCGCGGCGAGCTGGCGCATGTCTATCCCTATTCCGAAATGCGCGATGATGCGCTGGTGATGGCGCGCCGCCTGATCGCGGCGGGGATCGGCAAGGAAGACCGCGTGGCGCTGATCGCCGAAACCGGCGCGGATTTCGCCGCGCTGTTCTGCGCCTGCGTTTATGCCGGGGCGTGGCCGGTGCCGCTGCCGCTGCCGACGACCTTCGGGGGCAAGGACAATTTCATCGACCAGCTGGCGATCCAGCTGATGAGCTCGGATCCCAAGATCCTGCTCTATCCCGAAGAGATCGGCGAAATGGCCGCCGCCGCCGCCGCCCGGCAGGGCTGTGCGGCCGAAAGCTGGCAGGATTTCAGCCAGCGTCCCGCGCCCGATTGCGACCTGCCCACCGCCAGCCCTGACGATATCTGCTATCTGCAATATTCCAGCGGATCGACCCGCTTCCCGACCGGTGTTGCGGTGACGCACCGCGCCCTGCTGCACAATCTCTACGGCCATGCCGCCACCATGAACCTCGGCGCGAATGATCGCTGCGTCAGCTGGCTGCCGTGGTATCACGATATGGGCCTTGTCGGCTGCCTGCTGTCGCTGATCGCCAACCAGGTTTCGGGCGATTACCTCAAGCCCGACGCCTTCGCCCGACGCCCGCTGGCGTGGCTCGACATGATCAGCCGCAACCCCGGCAACACGCTCTCCTATTCGCCGACCTTCGGTTACGACATCTGCGCGCGCCGCATTTCCAGCCAGAGCAATGTCGCCGAACGCTTCGACCTGTCGCGCTGGCGGATTGCAGGCAACGGCGCGGACATGATCCGCCCGGATGTGATGCAGAATTTCGTCAACGCCTTTGCCGAAGCGGGTTTCCGGGCATCGTCCTTCACCCCGTCATACGGCCTTGCCGAAGCGGTGCTGGCGGTGACGGTGATGCCGCCGGGCGAGGGCATCCGCGTCGAACTGGTCGAGGAAGAGCGCCTGTCGGGCGCGGCGCGCGACCTGTCGCGCCCCGCACGGTATCGCGCGATCGTCAATTGCGGCAAGCCGCTGCCGGACATGGAAGTGTCGATCCTCGGCGAGGACGGGAAAGAACGCGGCGATCACCAGATCGGAAAGGTCTGGTGCCGCGGGCCGAGCGTGATGCACTCCTATTTCCGCAACCCCGAAGCCACCAATGACTGTCTGGTCGATGGTTGGCTCGACACCGGCGACATGGGTTACACCGCCAATGGCTATCTGTTCATCGTCGGCCGGGCGAAGGACATGATCATCATCAACGGCAAGAACCACTGGCCGCAGGATATCGAATGGGCGGTGGAACAGCTGCCGGGCTTCAACCACGGCGACATCGCGGCCTTCGCGATCGAGATGGAAAACGGCGAGGAAGCGCCTGCGGTGCTGGTGCATTGCAAGGTGTCCGACCCCGAAGAGCGCGTGCGCCTGCGCGACCAGATCGCCGACAAGGTGCGATCGGTCACCGGCATGAGCTGCATCGTCGAACTCGTCCCCCCGCGCACCCTGCCGCGCACGTCCTCGGGCAAGCTGAGCCGTGCGAAGGCGAAGAAGCTCTATCTGGCGGGCGAGATCGTGCCGATCGATCTGGCGGCCTGAAGCCGCCTTCGTCATCCCGGCGGAAGCTGGGACCTAGGGCGGCAAGCACTGCCTTGTGAGGCCATAGGCCCCAGCTTTCGCTGGGGAGACGACAAAAGCAGGAACAGTCTCGCATCCCGAACGCCATGCCCATCCCGCTGCGACCAGGCGCGCCTGCGGCCCGCCAAGTCTCGCTCCCCTCCCGCTTGCGGGAGGGGCTGGGGGTGGGCCCGCACAGCGCGAAGGGAAGGCCTTCCTACTCCCCCTCGCTCGCCCAGGCCGCCCGCAGCGGGCCTGCGCCGGGGCGCAGGGCAACGGTTACCCCGGCATCGCGCAGGATTTGCGCGGCGACCTCGCCTTCGGCGGCCGTGCCGGTCAGCACGACGCCGCGATCCAGCCGCTGTGCTGCCCAGCCGATCACCGCCAGCGCCTGCGCACCGGCTTCGTCCGGCCCCTCTGCGCCGAACGGCACGACGGCGGGCAGCGGCGCAGGGGGCGGCACCAGCTCGATGCTCCAGTCCTGTTCGGTCGCGGCGATCCGCGCTTCCAGCGTGCGATAGACGCCCAGCCCCGCGCCATCGATCCGCCGTGCCCGCACCATCGCACGGCGGCGGTTGCGGTCGATCAGCACATCGCTTTCGGGCACGCCCGCCGCCAGCGACAGGCGCGTGGCGAGCGCCTGCATCCGCTGCTGGCTGGCGGCCTCCTCGGCAGCGCGGGTGGCGGACAGCTGCGCCCGCTGCGCCGCGCCCGCGCCGGTTTCGGTCTGCGACTGGGTCAGCGTCAGTTCCACCGGCTTGCCCAGCCGCCGCGCCAGAGAGCGGCTGATCTCGGCCTCGGCATCAGGCTTGATCACGGGGGTGAAGACAATCGCGCTTATGCCCACCGGATCGGCGGCGAAATCGATCTCCAGCGCATCGATCTGCGCCGGGCGGTCAAACTTGTCGCGGATTGCATCGCGGGTGATGCGCTGGGCGTTGGTCTCCCACGCGATCTGCTGGAGCGAAAAGCCCAGCGGCACCGCCAGCGCCACGAACACCGCCAGCACCGCGATGTTCTGGAACATGGTGTTGCGCGCGCTCAGCGAATTGCGGAAGCCATAGAGCTTGGCCATGGCAAAGGCGGTCAGCGCGATGGTGATGAAATTGGTCACGAACAGCAGCAGCGCGCCCGAAAACACCGTCCAGTTGACCGTCGCCAGCCCGAAACCGACCACCGCCAGCGGCGGCATCAGCGCGGTGGCGATGGCCACGCCCACAATCGCGCCCTCGCGCCCGCGGATCATCGCGTAAGCGCCCGCCAGCGCCGAAAACAGCGCCACGAACAGATCGAACAGATTGGGCCGCGTGCGCGCCGCGATTTCGCTGGTGATGGTCTGGATCGGGGAAAGGAACACAAGACACGCGCACAGCAGCACCGCCATCGCGCTGCCGATCAGCAGGGTGCGCAAGGACGCCTTCAGCCAGTCCCAGTCCCCGATCGCCAGCGCAAAGCCCAGACCCATGATCGGCCCCATCAGCGGCGACAGCAGCATCGCCCCGATCACCACCGCAGGCGAGGACAGCAACAGGCCGAGGATCGCGATGCCGCCGCTCATCGCGGTCATGAACAGATAATGTTCCGACATCTTGCCTTCCTCACGGCGGCGCTCGGTCACTTCGGCCTGATCGACCTGGCCGATGACATGTACCGTCCACCATTCGCGGATCGTGCCGATCACCGCCGAAAGCCCGGCGGCGCGCCCCTGCTGCGCGGCGGGTGCGGGGGTGGAAGCTGATGTCTCGTTCATTGCAAGGCCTTTGCCGTTGTCAGTCTGGCACCGGCGATAGCCGCCCCGATGCGGTGCTGCCAAGCCATGGCGCCGCAATGACTTATCGCGATGGACGCAAGGCGCCTTTCGGGCGTAGCATGCGCCGACGCTTGAAAGGCGTGTTTTAGATCACTAATACAGTGCATGACGCCCCCGCGCGCGGTGCGGCAGGATTGAGGGAGCACAAGACAGGCATGAGCACCGAGACGCAGACCGCAACCGCCACCGATTTCACTCTCACCCCGCCCGATCCGGTGCCGCAGGTCGCGCCCGAACAGGCGGCGGGGCTGGTGCCTGTCACCACCGAACAGAAGTCGAAGCTCGACACCAAGGTCGATGCCTTCGTCAACGAGCTGGTCAGCGTCGATGCCAATTCGCCCCAGTTCGGCGAGAAGGTCGACCAGATCACCCGCATGGGGCAGGAACAGATCCGCGCCGCCGCCGCGATGTCGAACCGCTTTCTCGACCGGCCGGTGCGGGCGATGGATGCCGATGGCAGCGTGGGCAAGGACCTCGCCGAGCTGCGCCGCACGGTCGAAGACCTCGATCCGGGCCGCAAGGGCAAGCTTTCGGGGCCGCGCAAGATTCTCGGCATCATCCCCTTCGGCAACAAGCTGAAGAACTATTTCGACAGCTACACCTCCGCGCAGGGGCACATCAGCGCGATCCTCCAGCGGCTCGAAAGCGGCAAGAAGGAACTCCACCTCGATAACGCCGCGATCGATACCGAGCGGCAGAAGCTGTGGGCGGCGATGGGCGAGCTGGAGCAGATGATCCACATCGCCAAGACGCTCGATGCGCGGCTGGAGGCCAAGGCGCTCGAACTCGACAGCTCCGATCCGGCCAAGGCCAAGGCGCTGCGGGAAAGCGCGCTGTTCTATGTCCGTCAGCGCACGCAGGATCTGCTCACCCAGATGGCGGTGAGCGTGCAGGGCTATCTCGCGCTCGATCTGGTCAAGAAGAACAACGTCGAACTGGTGAAGGGCGTCGACCGCGCCAGCACCACCACTGTGGGCGCGCTGCGCACTGCGGTGACGGTGGCGCAGGCGATGACCAACCAGCGGCTGGTGCTGGGCCAGATCACCGCGCTGAACAAGACCACCAGCGACATCATCGATTCGACCAGCACGCTGCTGCGCGAACAGACCGCGCAGATCCACGAACAGGCTGCCTCCAGCACGATCCCGCTGGAAACGCTGCAACGCGCCTTCCAGAACATCTACGACACGATGGACGAGGTCGACAATTTCAAGGTGCGCGCGCTCGATTCGATGAAGCAGACCGTCACCGTGCTGACCGCCGAGGTCGAGAAGTCCAAGGGCTACATCGCCCGCGCCGAAGGTCAGGCGCAGGCACAGGCCAAGGTCGCCTCGCAAACCCCGTCGCTGCTGGCGCTGGATAAATAATGCCCGATACGACCCGCGAATCCGACCGCATCCTGCGCGAGGCGAAGCAAAGCCTCGCGGTGCAGCGCGATGGCGGGACGCATCGTCCTGCACCGCGTGGGAGCAGCATCGGCAGGGCATCGGCCGAGGTAAAGACCAAGGCGCTGCTCAAGAAGGTGCGCAACATCGCGCTCGCGGTTTTCGCGATCTGGGTCGGCGCGGGGATTTTCAGCGCGGTCGTCGGCCCGTTGCTGTTCTGGGGCTTCATGGCGACGCTGGTTGCTACGGTGGTCGCAGTCGGTGTGTTCGCGATGACGGGCAAGGTGAAGGTGCCCAAGCGCGCCGAGTTGAAGCTGGGCAATCCGGCGCAGATGGTCGCCCGCACCGAGCTGTGGCTCGAAGCCCAGCGCCCCGCCCTGCCTCCGCCTGCGCAGACGCTGGTCGATCAGCTGGGCGTGCAGCTGGATGCGCTTGGCCTTCAACTGAGGGGCCTTGGCGATAACGAGCCCGCGATGGCCGAAGTGCGCGAGCTGGTGGGCGAATACATCCCCGAAACCATCGACAACTACCGCAAGATCCCCGTGCACCTGCGCGGGGAGGAACACGCAGGCAAGACCGCCGACGAACGCCTGACCGAAAGCCTGACCAAGCTTTCGGGCGAGGTTGACCGCGTCACCCGCAGGCTGGCCGAAGGCGCGCTCGATGATCTGGCGATCAAAAGCCGCTATCTCGAATACCGCTATGGCGGAGCCGAGGCGCTGGAGGATATGCGCGAGACGCCCGACACCGGCGTGCCGCTGCCCGATTTCTCGGCGATCCCGACCGGAAAGGAACGCTAGGCCATGCGCGTCACACTGCCCCATGATCTCACCCGCGAAGAGGTGCGCCGCCGGATGCACAAGCATGCGGACGAGATCGGCGGTTTCTTCCCCGCCGGCCTCGCCAGGGTCTCCACCGCCTGGCCGGGCGAAGACCGCATGACCATCACCGCCGAAGTGATGGGCCAGACCATCCCCGGCGAGGTCGAGGTGCGCGATGCAGAGGTGGTGATCTCCATGGACCTGCCGCTGCTGTTTTCGGTGATGAAAGGCCCGCTCGAAGCGGCGGTGAAGAAGGAAGGCGGGCGGCTGCTCGCACCCTGATTCTTGCATCCCGGCACCGGCTGGCGATTGCCAATCGCTGCTGGTCGTGTCATATTATTTTGACACAATTTATTGCCTCATTTGCCTTACACTCGGGATCGTGCGGTAGATCGGTGCAATTGCCAGTCAGGCAGGCCGATTCGGGCGGGAAGGACGGGTGGCATGGCGCCAGCCAGTGACAATTCAGTGCCCTCCGGCAATCTCCGCGCGACCCTGCGCGCCGCCACCATGGCCGCGCATGACCTGCTCGATCACGCCATGCAGGCCGCCAGCGGGTGGCAGACCCGCAACGATTACGCCCGCTTCCTCGCGCTGCAATACGCCGCGCGCCTGCCGGTGGAACAATGGCTGGCCGCGCACGCCGCACGCGGTTGCGCCCCGCCGCCGCAAACCCCGCTGATCGCCGCCGATCTGGCGCTGCTGGGGCAGCCGCTGCCCGCACCCGCCCGCCTGTTCACGCTTGGCCGCACCGGCCCCGGCCACGTGACCGGCACGGCCTGGGTGCTGGCCGGATCGGCGCTCGGCAACCGGGCGATTGTGCGGCAGGTTGCCCGTGTCGGCGCGGGCGCATGGCCGGTCACCTTCCTTGATGACGGCGCGATGATGGACTTCTGGCAGGGCCTGCGCGCCCGCATCGAAAGCGCCGCCCTGCCCGCCGATGCCACCGGGGCGACCGAAGCCGCCGAAGCCGTGTTCGCGCATTTCCTTGCCGTGGCGCAGCAGGGCGAGAATGCCGCCAGCGCGTTCGAGGGGCTTGGCGCATGAACCTCCACCAGCGCAGCGACACCCTGACCGAATGCGACCGCGAGGCGATCCACCACATTGCCGCCGTGCAGGATTTCGGCGGATTGCTGGCCGCCGACGCTGACGGAACCGTGGTGCAGGCCTCGGCCAATGTCGCGCAGCTGCTCGGCCTTGCCGAGATGCCCGCCCCCGGCACGCCGCTGCACGCGATCATCGCTGCGCCCGCGCTCGGGGTGCTGCAACAGGCGCTGGGACTGCTGACCGGCGCCGATGCGACCGAACGCCGCTTCGGGCTCGATCTGGCGGGCACCGGCGCGCTGTTCGATTGCGCGGTGCATGTCAGCGGCGGCACTTCCGTGATCGAGTTCGAGCGCCACGCCCGCAACGATTTTGCCGACCATGTCAGCATGATCGTGCCGGTGATCGCCCAGCTGGAACAGGCCGCCAGCGTCGATGCCCTGTGCACCGTCGCGGCGCGGCTGGTGCGCCAGATGACGGGGTATGACCGCGTGATGGTCTATCGCTTCCACCCCGACGACAGCGGCGAGGTGATCGCCGAGGACAGGGACGCGGCGCTCGAACCCTTTCTGGGGCTGCGCTATCCCGCAACCGATATCCCGCAGCAGGCGCGCGCGCTGTTCCGCCGCAACCGCTTCCGCATCATCGCCGACATGAACTCCGAAGCCGTGCCGCTGGAGCCTGCGACAGCGGCGGACGGCACCCCGCTCGACCTGTCGATGTCGATGCTGCGGTCCCATTCCAAGATGCACCTCGCCTATATGCGCAACATGGGGGTGGGCGCGTCGCTGGCGATTGCGATTGTCCGGCATGACCGGCTGTGGGGCATGATCTCGTGCCACCACCGCGAGGCGCGCCTGCCGCCCTATTCGCTGCGCACCGTGGCCGAACTGCTGAGCCAGACCTTCTCGCTGATGCTCGACCGGATTCTGGTGGCGCAGGCCGAAGCCTTGCGCGAACGCGCCCGCCAGCTCAACGACCGGCTGCTGCTGCGGCTGGCGGGCGGCGTGACGCTGGCCGACAGCCTGCCGATGATCGAGGAACTGCTGCGCGAAACCATCCCGCATGACGGCATCTCGCTGTTTGCCGATGGCGAATACCGCGCCAGCGGCGAGGCGCCGGACGAGGGGGAATTCCGCGCCATCGCGCCCTTGCTCGCCAGCACGCTGGGCGGGGCGACCCATGCGACCACGCGGCTGGCCGACCAGATCCCCGAAGCCGCCGCCTTTGCCGCCCGCGCATCGGGCGCGCTGGTGCTGCCGCTGTCACGCGGCACGCGGGATTCGCTGGTGTTGTGGCGCCGCCCGCTCGAACGGGTGGTGACCTGGGCGGGCGATCCGGCCAAGGCTTCGGCCGGGCCCGGCGAACTGCTTCAGCCCCGCGCCAGCTTTGCCGCGTGGCAGGAGACCGTGCGCGGCCACTCGGCCGATTGGGGCGCGGAGGAATGCGAGATCGCCGCCCGCCTGCGCCGCACCCTGATCGAGGTGATCCTGCGCATGAGCGAGGATCTCACCCGCGAGCGCGCCCGCGCCGCCGAACAGCAGAACCTGCTGATTGCCGAACTCAACCACCGCGTGCGCAACATCCTCGGGCTGATCCGCGCGCTGGTGTCGCAATCGCAGGCCGAGGCGCTGTCGGTATCGGGCTTTGCCGCGATCCTCGGCGGGCGGATTGCCGCGCTGGCGAGCGCGCATGACAATGTCACCGCGCAGAACTGGGGCCCCGCCTCGCTGGCCGCGCTGCTGCGGGCAGAGCTGGCGCCCTATGCCGGCGACAGTGCGGCGCGCTTCCGGCTGGAGGGCGATGATGTGTTGGTCAGCCCCGAAGCCTACACCATCCTCGCGCTGGTGTTCCACGAGTTGGCGACCAATTCGGCCAAATATGGCGCCCTGTCGGCCCGCGCCGGAATGGTGCAGGTGCGGCTGGCGCGCACCGCTTTCGGCGATCTGGCGATCGGGTGGCGCGAGGCGGGCGGGCCGCCTGTAACCGCGCCGACCCGCCACGGCTTCGGATCGACCATCATCACCCGCTCGATCCCGCATGACCTTCAGGGCGAGGCCGATGTGCGTTACCGCCTCGCGGGGCTGGAGGCGGATTTCCTTGTCCCGGCGCGCTATCTCGCGACCCCGGAGGACAGCGCGGCCGCGCTGCCCCGCCCGCTCGCCCGCCAGACCGCCCTGCCCCGCGAAACCGCGGCTGAGCGCATGGCCGATCACCCCGCCCGCGTGCTGGTGGTCGAGGATTCGATCATCATCGCGCTCGATACCGAGGAAAACCTCAGGCGGCTGGGCGTGCCGGAGGTGCGGCTGGAAAGCAGCGTCACCGGGGCGCTGGAAGCGATTGCCGCCAGCCCGCCCGATTTCGCGATCATCGACTTCAACCTCGGCGGGGAATCCTCCGAACCCATCGCCGCGGCCTTGCGTGATGCCGGTGTGCGCTTCGTGCTGGCGACCGGCTATGCCGAAAGCGCGGGCGGGCTGGAACGGCTGGGCGCGCAGGCGGTGCTGCGCAAGCCCTATGGCATGACCGAGATCGAGCGGTTGCTGGCGGGAAGCTGAAAGTCAGGCAGCGCGGGTCAGCAGCGTCACGCCTGCCGCGCCGAAATCGAGGCTGGCGATGCTGTCTGCCACCAGACATTCGCCTGCCCCCGCACGGGCGGCGCCGTCCTTCGCGATAACCTCTCCCGCCAGCGGCAGCACCAGCAGCGCGCCGGGATAGGCGGCACAGGTGGCGGCATCGGGCGCGCCTTCGATCCGGTCGAGCCGGAAATGCGGACCGTCAACCAGCACGGTCCCGTCGGCAATGCTGCGGCGATGCTGCGCGGCGTAGGGCCCGCCCTCGGCCACGGCGAGCGCGCGGTCCAAATGCAATTCGCGCGGGCGGCCATAGTCATAAAGGCGGAAGGTGGTGTCGCTGGCCTGCTGCACCTCGACCAGCGCGAGGCCGGGGCCAATCGCGTGGACGGTGCCCGCAGGCAGATAGAACAGATCGCCGGGCCGCGCCGGATGCCATTCGAGCAGCTGTTCAATCGTGCCGTCAAGCGCTGCTGCCCGGATTTCATCGGGCGTTACCTCGCGCACGAACCCGATAGCCAGGCGCGCATCGGGTTCGGCATCCAGCACCAGCCAGCATTCCTCCTTGCCCGCCTCGCCCGGCAGGGCATCGGCATCGCAAGGGTGCACCTGCACCGAGAGCTTTTCCGAGGTGAACAGGTATTTGACCAGCACCTGCGGCACTTCGGCAGGGGGTTCGAACCAGATTTCGCCGATCCGCTCCCCCGCAGGCGGGACGAAGGGCGCGGGCAGGTGGTCGCGGCCCCAGACCTTGGCGACCATGCGGGTGGGAAGCTGGCGCACGCCGCTCACTGGTTAGCCGCTCCCGGCAGCTTGCCGACCGCCTGCGCCCCGTCACGGGTGGTGACCAGCACTTCCGTGCCCGATACGATGATGCACACATCCTCAAGCCCGACCGCCGAAATGCGCGGGCCATCGGTGAGCGCGAAGACGCCGCGGCAATCCATCAGGTCAGCCGCGCCGCCGCGCACAACATTGCCGTTCGCGTCCGCACCGTCCGCCAGCGCATCGGCGAGCGCGGCCCAGTTGCCGATGTCCGACCAGCCCATGCTGGCGGGCACCATCGCGGCGCGGGCGGTGTTTTCCATAACCGCGTAATCGATCGAATCCCCCGCAATCGCCGCAAAGGGCGCGGCGGCAGGGTGGAAGGTCGCGCGATCGCTGTGTCCGCCCGCCACGGCTTCGGCCACCAGCCGCGCCATGTGGGGCCGGTGCGCGGCCAGCTCTGCCAGCAGGTGCCCGGCGCGGAAGGCAAAGATGCCGCCGTTCCAGCTGTAGTCCCCGCTGGCGAGATATTCCTGCGCCCGCGCCAGATCGGGCTTTTCGACGAAGCGCCGGATCGCAAAGCCGCCCGCCAGCGGCTCGCCGCGCTGGAGATAGCCATAGCCGGTTTCGGGCCGTTCGGGGGCGATGCCGAAGGAGACGAGGTAATCCTCCCGCGCCAGCGCCGCCGCCGCCAGCGCCGCCGCACGGAAGGCGGCACTATCGGCGATGTGATGATCGCTCGGGCAGACCAGCATCACCGCGTCTTCGGGCAGCAGCGCCGCGGCGAGCGCGATGGCGGGCGCGGTGTTCTTTGCCGCAGGCTCGATCACCAGCCGCGCACCGGGCGCATCGCCCAGTTGCGCCATGATCAGATCGGCATGGGCCGCGCCCGCCACCACCATCGGCGCGGCAAAGCGATCGTCGCCCGCCACCCGGCGCACCGCCTGCTGGAACAGGGTTTCGTCCCCCACCAGCGGCAGGAACGGCTTGGGCACGGCCTTGCGGCTGACAGGCCACAACCGCGTGCCGCTGCCGCCGCACAGGATGACCGGATGGATCGGTGTCACGCGTAAAGTCCTCGTTTGATCGCGGGTATAGCAGCAAGTTCGGCACAGGCGACCCGAAACCCGGGATTATTCCATCCGATCATGAACATCCGCTTGTGTCAGAACCATTTCTGCCGCCAGTAGAACGGCGCAGCCACCGGATTTCCTGCACCATCCATCGCCGGACGGAAGCCGAGCCGGTTTTCGACCAGCTGGCAGGTGATCCGGTCGGCCTCAGGATCGGGGCTGGCGCGGTAGACCGAACAATTGCGCGCCCGCCCATCCGTGCCGACGATCACCCGCACGATCACCTCGGTCCCGCGCCGCGCCTCGCGCCCGCCTGCGGGCACCGGAAAGTCGCGGGCATTGTCGATACTGCCGGAGATGTGGACGGGCTTCGACACCGCCACCCCGCCGCGCCCGCTGCCGCTGTTGCCGCTGCCGGTGCCAAGCCCGCTGCCCGCCGCGCCGGTGCCATCGCCCGCACTGGCCGCGCCCGATTGGCTGGCGGTGCCGGTCGACGAGGCGCGCGGCATCGCCTGATCCTGCTTCACCTTCACTCTGGGCGGCTGGGCCGAGACGGGCTTGGCCACCGCATCGCGCCCCGGATCGCCCTGCGCGCCTTCATCGGGTTCGGGCTGATTCTCAGGCGGCGGCGGAGCAGGCGGCGCGGTGATGGTCACGGTAAAGGCCGACACCACCTCGCGTTCCACCACCGCGGTGAAATCGGGCGCGAAGGCGCGGGCGAGGCCGTAGAGCGCGGCGATATGCAGCAGCACAAGACCCGCCAGCAGCGGCAGGCTGATCCGGCGACGGCGGGCGCGAAAGCCCTTCTCTTGCGGCGCTGACGTCATTCCGTCCCCTTGCGATACCACCATTACGGACCCGATTTTGCCTGATTATGCAGTGGTTACCCTATACCACGGCAAGCGCAATTTGCGATGGAGCGCAGCGATCGAGCGCGCAATGGATCAGGGCAGGGCTGCGGATGGCGCGGTTCCGGACAGCGAGGATGATTCCGGCCTGTGGGGCGCGGAAGGTTCCGGTGCGCCTCCAACCCCGCTTTCTGACGCAAGCAGCCCCCGCGCCCGGCCCGCCTCGCCGCGCGGCTGGATCGCCACCGGCTGGATCGACCGGCCCAGCGTGCTCGCGGCGGTCGGCGGCGGTATCGCCTATCTCGCGCTCGCCTGCCTCAGCCTGCTGGTATCGCGCGCGGGCGATACGGTCAGCCCGGTGTGGCTGCCCAATGCCTGCGCCGTGGCGCTGCTGCTGCGGGCACGGCTTGGCAACGAGGTGCCGTTCCTGATCGCCTGCTGTGCCGCCAGCCTTGCGGCGAACGGCGTTGTGGGCCTGCCCGATCACATCGCGCTGGTCTTCTCGCTCGCCAACATCGTCGAGATTGCGGTTGTGGCCGGACTGGCCCGCACCGCGCTGCGCCCGCAGCCCGATATGAACCGCCTGTCCGATCTGGCGCGCTTTGTGTGGGCGGGCGGGCTGGCGGGGCCGCTGGCATCGGCGGTGCTGACCGCGCCGGTGATGGGCTCCACCCTGCCCGAAGTGCAGGCGGGCATGATGACCTGGTTCCTCACTGACAGCATGGCGATGATCCTGATCGTGCCGGTGGCGCTGCTGCTGGCCGACCGGATAGCGGGCAGGCTTCCCCCCGGCGCGGCGCGTCCGGCAGAGGCGGCGGCGCTGCTGGCGGGCGGGATGGTGATCGCATTCCTGGTGTTCGACCAGACGCTATATCCGCTGGTGTTCCTGATCCAGCCGGTGACCCTGCTGCACGCCTTCCGGCTCGGCAGCCTCGGCAGCGCGCTGCATGTCGGCGGGGTGGCGGTGGTGGCGGGCGCGATGACGATGGCCGGACAGGGGCCGATCGCGGCTGCCAGCGGCGGCGCGCTCACCGAACTGCACCTGCTGCAGGCCTTCATCGCCGCCAATTTCCTCACCGGCCTGCCGGTCGCCGCGATCCTCGCCGGGCGCGACCGGATGCTGGCCGCGCTGGAGGCGGGCAAGCGCCAGCTCGATCTGCTGGCCGACAACATCACCGATGCGGTTCTGCGCTATGATCTGGGCGGGGTGTGCACCTATGCCTCGCCCTCGGTGCGCGAGGTCATGGGGGTGCCACCGGAAACCTATATCGGCAAGCCGCTGGCCGCGCGGCTGCATCCGGAATCGGCGGACCGGACGATGCAGGCGCTCGAACGGTTGCTCGATGGCACCAGCGACAAGGAACGCGTCACCTATCGCCGGTTTCAGGACAATCCCGATGGATCGCCGGTGTTTCTCGAAGCCGATTGCGCCGTGGTCCACAATCCCGAAACGGGCGAGCGCGAGGGCGTGGTGGTCGCCGCGCGCGACGTGACCGAGCGGGTGGAGCTGGAACTGCTGCTGACCCGCGCCCGCCGCAACGCCGAAAACGCGGCGCGGGCCAAGTCCGAATTCCTCGCCAATATGAGCCACGAGATCCGCACGCCCATGAACGGGGTGCTGGGCTTTGCCGAACTGATGCTGCAGGGCAATCTGGCGCTGGACCAGCGCCGCTTTGCCGAGCTGATCGTCGAATCCGGGCGGTCGATGATGATGCTGCTCAACGATGTGCTCGATCTCAGCAAGATCGAAAGCGGGCAGTTCGCGATCGACCGGGCGCCGGTGGATCTGCACGCCAGCCTGGCCGAATGCGCCGCGCTGCACCGCTTTGCAGCCGAGGCGAAGGGGCTCAGCTTCGAATTCCTGCCCGATCACGCAGACAGCGCCGCCGCCCAGCGGCCGTGGCTGCTGACCGACGGGCTGCGCCTGCGCCAGATCGTGCTCAACCTGATGGCCAATGCGGTAAAGTTCACCGAGGCGGGGCATATCCGCGTGTCCTATCAGGTGACGGGGCGCGAGGTGCGGGTGACCATCGCCGATACCGGCATCGGCATCAGCCCCGCCCGGCTGGAGACGATCTTCCAGCCCTTCACGCAGGGCGAGGCGGATACGGCACGGCGGTTCGGCGGCACGGGCCTCGGCCTGTCCATCAGCCGCCAGCTTGCCGCATTGCTGGGCGGGCGGATCGAGGTGGAGAGCACGCCCGGTGAAGGATCGCGCTTCACGCTGGTGCTGCCCGCCACGCTGGTGCCGCCGCCGCCCGCGCTCGCGCCGCTGCCGCCGGTCGCTGCCGACGATCTGCCGCTGGCCTCGCGCATCCTGCTGGTCGAGGATCACGACATCAACCGCCTGCTCGTCACCGAGATGCTCGAACGCTGCGGACAGGATGTCGCGGTCGCGCATGATGGCAACGAAGCGCTGGCGATGGTGATCGACAGCATCATGCGCGGGCGGCCCTATGATCTGGTGCTGATGGATGTGCAGATGCCCGGCTGCGACGGGTACGAGGCCACCCGCGCCATCCGTGCCGAAGGGATCGGGCCGGGGCTGCTGCCGATCGTCGCGCTGACCGCCAATGCCTTCCCCGAAGATATCGCCGCCGCACGCGCTGCGGGGATGCAGGGGCATCTCGCCAAGCCGGTGGTGTTCGCGCAACTGGCGCGGATGCTGCAACGCTGGCTGCCGACCCGCATCGTCGAGGAGGCACGGGCGGGCGGCGGCCCGCAGGAGCGTGCCTCGCAGCTGGCACGCTCGCCGCGGCTGGTGGCGCGCTGGCAGGCCCGCCGCGCCGAGGCGGTGGCGGCATTGCGCCGTGCGCTGGGCGAAGGCGGGGCGCTGGCCGATGAGGACAGGGCCTCGCCCGCTGACGACAGGGCCGCCGCGCGCGAGGAACTGCTGCGGCTGGCGCACAAGCTGGCAGGCACGGCCGCGATGTTCGGCGAGCCCGAACTCGGCACCTGCGCCGCCGCGCTCGAACGGGCGCTGGCGCGGGGCGAGGCTCTCGCTGCCAGCCGGACGCTGGCGCGCGAATTGCTGGCGCTGGCCGATGCCGGGTCCGGCGCCGCCGATCGCAGAGCCGGCACCACCGGGCACTGATGCCAGCGCGCTGAGATGCCGACGCATCACGCGCTGGAAATGCTCAGGCGCCGCACGGCACCAAAGCAAAAGGGCGACCCGTTGCCGGGCCGCCCTTTCGTGTTTCAGACTGTCGCGAGGGCGATCAGAAGGCCACGCGGACCCCGAAGCGCACGCCCCACAGCGAACCGTTGATGTTGGTCCCTTCCACCGGCGGGCGGAAGCTGGAGTAGCTGTACTGGCTGCACGCCGCGTTGGTGCATGCCACGTTCACGACCGGCGCGGAGTAGGGGAAGCCGACCTGACGGATCGTGCCCCAGTCCTTGTCGAGCATGTTCAGCACGTTTTCGACATCCGCCAGCAGTTCGATCTTGCCACCGAACACGAACGGCACTTCCTGACGGACCGACAGGTCGAGCTTGTGCACCCACGGGGTCTTGCCGATGTTCTTCGGCGCGATCTGGCCCTGGTATTCGTTGAGTTCCGAGTTCTGGATGAAGCTCTGGAACGCCGCGAAGTCGAAGCCGGCGGCATAGACCACGTTCGGATCGGCGGTCGCGCTGCTCACGTTCGGCACATACATCAGACCGCGGTTGTTGCGGCCGGTGGTGCCGAACACAGCCGAACGGTTGTTGCCCGACGCCTGGTCCACGAAGCTGAAGCTGTAGCGCTGGCCCGAACGGACGTTGTAGAACAGCTCGACGCGGGTGTTGTTGTCGCCGAACAGTTCGGCGTCATAACCGGCCACCAGACGGAACTGGTGATCGCGCTGGTAGTTCGAGATGCCCTGCGCCGACAGGTTCGGGTTATCGCCGAACACCGTGTTCTGGTAGTTCGAGAACGCCACCGACGACGTGCCCGGGTTCTGATCCTGCACATCCTGATAGGTGTAGGAACCGTTCAGGAAGAAGCCCGACGACCAGCGCTTGTTGAAGCGCGCCACCGCGTTCCAGCTTTCGCCGAAGCTGGTGTTGGTCAGCAGGATATCGGTGTTGGTGCCGGTGAAGCCGGGCAGGATGCCGTAACGGTCACGACCGTCGGGCAGGTTGGTGCCGGTGTCGACCGAGCGCAGATCGGTCCATTCCAGACCGTTCTTCACGTTCGAGTAGATCACGTCGACGCCGAGGTTCCAGCCATCGCCGAGGAAGCCGAGGTTGGCTTCATAATCGACCGAGCCCGAGAAACGCCACTGCGAGGGCGGCTCGAAGTTCGGGTCGAGCGCGTTGGTCGGCGCGGTGGCGGTGCCGGCGGTGCGGATCGCATCCACCAGCGACTGCGGGATGCCGGTGCCGCCCGAGACGTTGTTGAGCGTGGCGGCGCCGATGGCCTGCACCTGGGCCGAAGTCAGGCCCGAGATACCGGCGATCGAGAAGGTGCCGTCGGCATTGCGACGCACCTGCGCACGGCCCAGCGTCGGGCCGGGGTTCGAATAGCTGTTCGAAATCCACACGTTGGGGCTGCCGCCACCGAACAGACCGGCCGAACCGCGCACCTGCAGACGGTCGCTCGCCTGCCAGTTCAGGCCGAAGCGCGGCTGGAACAGGTCACGCCCGTTGAGCGTGGCGGTGTTCGAGAAACCGAAACGCTCGAGGAAGTTGATGTTGGCAAACGGACGATCCGGCGTGTCGAACAGGTCGTAACGCATGCCCGCCACAACCGTCAGGTTGTCGGTCAGGTCGATGGTGTCCATGATGCCGAAGGTCCAGCTGTTGTTCTGGAAATCGGCGGTGACGGTGTCGATGCCGCCACGCAGCGGCACGGCGATGTCGACTTCCGCAGCGCGGCGCTGCTGGAACTGGTCGATCCCGTCGAACAGCCATGCACCCGACACGCGCTGGGCGAACAGGTTGCGGATGTCCTGCTGGCGACGCTCGGCAATCACCTTCACGGTGTGGTTGTTGAGCTTCAGGGTCGCCTGGAATTCGACCGCCAGCGACTGGCTGTCGAGTTCGTTCGCCTGACGGCTGATGTCCGGACCGAAGGTCAGACGACGCACGCCGGTGGGGCACTGCAGCGGGTTGCCGGCAGCGATCGGATCAAGACAGACCTGGAACTGGCCGAAATCGCGGTTGCCGCCGACCGGAACCTGCAGGCGCACGTAATCGGCATAGGACACGCGCAGCTGGGTCGAGAAGCTGTCCGACCACTGGTTGTTCGACTGGATGATCCCGAAGTGGTTCTTCGCACCCTGCGTGTAGGTGTTCGACAGCAGGCTGAAGGTCGGGTTGGCGGCGTTGATCGCGCCGACGCCGGTCTGGCCCGCCAGCTGCGCGCTTTCGTTCCAGATGTAGGTGGCGGTCAGGCGGTGACCGTCGGCCACGTTCCAGTCCAGCTTGGTGACCAGCTTGTCGTCGCTTTCGACGATGTCATCGGCAACGCCGAGCGTGTCGAAGCTGTAGACGTTCTGGGCGATGTCGCCGATCTGGGTGATCTGCTGGTCGGTGATGCCGAGCTGCGAGGGTGCAACGTCAGCCGGGACGGTGTCACGGGTGCGCTCGTAAGTCACCGCGAAGAACAGCTTGTCCTTGATAATCGGGCCGGTGACCTGCGCCACATAGACTTCCGAATTGAAGTCGCCGGTGCGGGTCAGTTCGCGGGCGCGGGTGCCGCGCAGATCGTCGTTCTGGTAGTAGAGCGAGCCGAGGAAGGTGAAGCGGTTGCCGCCCGACTTGAGCTGGGTGTTGATCGCGCCGCCCTGGAAGAAGCCCTGCTGGATGTCCACCGGCGCGGTTTCGACCGAGAATTCGCCGATCGCGTCAAGCGGCACCGGACCGCGCGACGACACGAGGCCGCCCGATTCGAGACCGAAGGGGTCACCGAAGGCCACACCGTCGACGGTGAAGCGGTTGAAGCGGTTGTTCTGTCCGGCAATGCTGATCGCGCCGTTGTTGGTGGCGTCAAGCGTCACCAGCGGATCGCGCGCGGCAAGGTTGCGGATGTCGCGGTTGATGTTGGCGACGCCAGCGATGTCGCGGGCGGTCAGCACGGTGGCCGCGCCGGTGCCGAGCGTGATCGCCGACTTCTGGCGGGCGCCCGAAACCACGATGGTCTTGCCGGCATCGGCCAGAGCAACGCTGATACGCTGCGCCTGACCGGCGGCGAGGAAGCCGATTTCCTGCTCGGCCGTTTCGAAGCCGTCAGCGGTCACGGTGACGGTGAACGGGCCGCCGAGACGCAGACCGGCAGCGTTGAAGCCGCCCGCCGCATCGGTCGTCTGGGTCGAGCGGGTGCCCGAGGGGACGTGGGTGACAGTCACGGTCGCACCCGGGATCGGGTTGCCGTTCTGGTCGACGACGTCACCGCGCACCGACGAGGTGGTTTCCTGCGCGAAGGCCGGCGTGGCGATGGTGGTGGTGGCGGCAAGGCTGACGATGCTTGCGGCGAGAAGATACTTAAGCTTCATGGATACTAGCCCCTGATAGCGGTAGAGAGGAACACAAACCGATGTGATGCGGCCTGCCCTAGGCCTGAACGCTTGCGGCAAAGCGACTGTTCTGTGACAGTTTGATGAAATGCCCTGCCCCTGCGCGGCGATTCCTTAGTGCGAGTCTTCCGGAACGCCAGAAAAGTCTCGGAATTGCGCGAGTTCCGCCCACGGGTGTTGCATCGCAGCAACGCCCGCAGGGAATTTCCCGAAACAGATCAACGGGGCGGAAAAACGCCGTCCGGATTGCGATCAGGCGAGATTGATCTCGCGCAGGCGCTGCATCAGGAAATCATGCGCGGTGATCGGGGGAAGCGGCGGATTCGCCGCGTCGGGATCGACGCATTCGGGCAGCGCCTCGATCAGGAAATCGGGGCGGAAATGCAGGAAGAACGGCATCGAATAGCGCGCCCGCTTCGCCGCTTCGCCGCGCGGGTTCACCACGCGGTGCGTGGTCGAAGGCAGGCGCCCGTTGGTCTGGCGTTCCAGCATGTCGCCGACATTGATCACCAGCGCGCCCTTTTCCGCCGGGATCGGCAGCCATTCGCCCTGTTTGGTCAGCAGTTCGAGCCCTGCTTCCTCGGCCCCCAGCAACAGGGTGATGGTGTTGATGTCGCCATGCGCGGCGGCGCGAATCGCCCCTTCGGGCGCGCCCTCGCCCAGCGGCGGGTAATGCAGCAGGCGCATCACCGAATTGCCATCCTCGACGCTGGCCGCAAAGAAATCGCGCGGGCGGCCAAGGTGCAGCGCAATCGCTTCGAGCACGCGCGCGCCGGCGGTCTCGAAGGCGGAGAACAGCGCGCTCAGCGTTTCGCGGAAGCCTTCGATCTCGGTCGGCCAGATGTTGGGAGCCATGAACTCGGCCAGCGGGTGGCCTTCGGGCAGATCGCGGCCGACGTGCCAGAACTCCTTGAGATCGAAGACCTCGGCATCCTTGGCCTTTTCGGTCCCGAACGGGGTGTAGCCCCGCGCCCCGCCGCCGCCAGCGATCTTGTAGGCGCGCTTGACCTCGTCGGGCAGCGCGAAGAACGCCTTGGAGACAGCCTCGGCCTCGTCGATCAACTCCTGCGGGATGCCGTGATCGCGCACCACGGCAAAGCCGTACTCGGCGAAGCTGCGTCCCAGTTCGTCGGCAATGGTTTCAAGCGGCTGGGCGAGCGATACGGAGGCAATGTTCATCATGGCACGCGCCTTACACCCGCGCCGCCGCGCCTGCCAAGCGTCACAATGGCAAAAACAGGCTCGCCAGCGCGGCGCTCATCAGGTTGGCGAGGCTGCCTGCGGCCAGCGCCTTCAGCCCCAGCCGCGCAATCACCGGGCGCTGGTTCGGGGCAAGGCCGCCGGTCACCGCCATCTGGATCGCGATCGAGGAGAAATTGGCAAAGCCGCACAGCGCGAAGGTGACGATCGCCCGGCTGCGTGCCGTCAGCTGGCCATCGGTCATCGCGCCCAGATCGATGAAGGCGACAAATTCGTTGAGGACGATCTTGGTGCCGAACAACCCGCCCGCAATCTGCGCCTGATCCCAATCGGAAATGCCGATCAGGAACATCACCGGCGCGAAGATATAGCCGAGCAACTGCTGGAAGCTGATGTTCGCCAGCCATTCGGCGGTTGCCGGTGCCAGCGGCGCGCCCATGCCATCGGCAAGGTTCACGATCCCGCCGCCGATCCCGGCCAGCATCCCGTTGGCGAGCGCGACCAGCGCGACGAACACCATCACCATCGCGCCCACTGCCACCGCCAGCTTCACGCCGGTCTGGGTGCCTTGCGCTGCGGCTTCGATGATATTGGCGGGGCGCTGGCCTTCCTCGAAGGTTTCGGCCGCGCTCACCTCGTCCGCCTTGCCGCCGCCTTCGACCAGCGATGCCGGGCCGACCGCGCTGATGCGCGCCTGCGGGAGTTCGACCTCCTGCCCGTTTTCGTCATACATCACCACGCGGGTCGCCTCGGTCAGCGAATTGGCCTTGCCCCGCGCCCGCGCCACGGCGGCCAGGCCAACGGTATCGTCGCGCCCCGGCGCAAGGGTGGCATCATCGGGCATCATGATCTTGGCCATCAGGATCCCCCCGGGTGCCGACATGAACGCCGCTGCGAGCAGGAAGGGCACCGCCTCTTCCCCGATGAAGCTGGCATAGGCGGCCAGAATCGTGCCCGCCACGCCCGCCATCCC
Source organism: Erythrobacter sp. RANMB8 (assembly GCF_056848235.1). Lineage (NCBI taxonomy): Bacteria > Pseudomonadati > Pseudomonadota > Alphaproteobacteria > Sphingomonadales > Erythrobacteraceae > Erythrobacter > Erythrobacter sp. RANMB8. The sequence goes on along the minus strand of NZ_JBREHG010000016.1, from coordinate 24,507 downwards.
GACACTCATCAGCGTGAACAGCCCCGCCGGCGAAAGCGCCGCGAGATAGGGTCGCACCACCAGCGGGCTTTCCGACTGGCCGACGAAGATATTCGCCGCCGCGCCCAGCGCCTCGACCTTGCTGATCCCGGTCACGAAGCCGATCGCCCCGCCCACCCAGCGCACCAGCCGCTGCATGATGCCGAGGTGATAGAGGATCGAAACAATCGCGGCGAAGAACACGATCACCGGCAGGGCGGCGATCACGAAGGTGTTGGCAAAGGGATTGCTCTCCATCGGACCGAACACCGATGTGATCCCGATCTTGGAGAAATCGAGCAGCGCGATCACCCCGCTCGAAAGCCCGCCGATCACCGCCACGCCGACATCGGTGCGCAGCACCACCAGCGCGGTCAGGGCTTGCAGCGCAAAGGCCGATCCCACCACGCGCAGGTTGATCTTCCGCCGCGCCGAAGACAGCGCAAAGGCGATTCCCAGAATGGCGACGATCCCTGCCAGGCTCAGCAGGATAGGCGTGATACTCTCGTTCACGGCAGCGACGATGCCCTTTGCTTGAAGGAAAGATGGTGACCCCTGTGTGGCTGCGGGGTGGCAGTTTGTCGCCCGCGTTGCAAGCGCGATGAAATTCCCGCCAACAGCTGCGGTGCGAAGCGACGGGTGAAAGGCGCCTGACGGCGGCTTTTCTTTTGCTTCCACGCTGGCTAGCAATCGGGCGATGGATCAGACCGCACCCGCAGCCGCAGTAGACACTCAAGAAACGCGTGTCTCCATGCCGATGTCATTATTCGTGTTTTGCCTCCTATACGGTGGCATGACAGTTTTGGCGGGATTCTTGGCCGTTAAGCAGGTTCAGCTTTGGCCGACAAATTTGGGTGTCGAGTCAGGGATTTTCGCATTCCTGATACTCGTAGTGATAACAAGTTCGGTCGCGCAGGTTCATGGCGCTGGAGTTGCAAAACGGATCGTACGGTGGGGTTTCCTGCCTCTTGCCTCATCAATCGCTCTTATTTTTCTGGTTCTGTCGCTGCCTGCAGATCCGAACATGTGGCCGGAGGGTCTTGAAGCCTTTCAACTGATTAACGCCACTACACCCAGGATCATGGCGGCCGGGCCTGCTGCCTATTTTGTCTCGTTACTTCTAAATGTCTGGATTTTCGATAAACTTAGAGGGGCTGGGGAAACCACTACGCTGACATTGATGGTGCGCGGCGCGGTCGCCTCTGCACTGTCGCAGGCGGTCGATTCGGTGATCTTCGTTACGTTGGCCTTCTACGGCGAAAGAGAGATTGGCACGCTGATCGTTGGACAGGTCACAGCCAAGGTGGTGCTGTCGCTGGTTCTGGTGCCTTTTCTGATCACTTTCGGGGTGCGGGCGGCAAACTGGCTCGACGCAAAGCAGACGAATTAACAACCCAACAACAAAGCACCCGAACGGCCCGGAGGGCCGCAAGGGCGACCGCCCGCCCGCAGCGACGCGGCGTTCAGGCCGTGAGAGCGAGGATTTCGCGCGCCGGAGGGCGCGCGGACAAAAATGGTGAGCCCGACAGGATTCGAACCTGTGACCCGCTGATTAAAAGTCAGCTGCTCTACCTACTGAGCTACGGGCCCACACATGTGCCGCGCGAGGGCGGCAGGCGCGCTCACCTAGGCAGGGGGCGCGGGCGGGTCAAGCGGGCTTGGGCCTGTGCGATGCTGAATCCGCTCGCCGGGTCGCGCCAGCCGGGGGCGATGGTGCGGGCGGGATCGAGCACGAAGCGGCGCTGCGCATAGGCGGCGTGGGGGATGGCGAGGCCGGGCGAGCGCCAGATTCCGCCGCTCCACAGGATGATGTCGCAGTCGAGCACGCGGTCGCCCCAGCGCTGCCCGCGCCGGCGCCCGAAGGCGCGTTCGGTGTGCTTCAGCGCGGCGAGCAGCGCGGTGGGCGCAAGTTCGCTCTCCAGCACCAGCGCGGCGTTGGCAAAGCGGCGGCGCGCCGCACCCATCGGCGGGGTGGCGATCACCGGCGAGCGCGCTGTGACCGTGCCGAACGCCGCGCATTCCTCCATGGCGGCGCGCACCACCGCGTCCGGCATCCCGTAGAGATGGTGCCGGCGGTTGCTGCCGAGCGCGATCAGATAGGTGCCGGACACCCTGATGCTTCCCGGCTCAGATATCCTGCGCGATCCGCCCGTAAAGCTGCGGGCGGCGGTCGCGGAAGAAGCCCATGCCCGCCCGGTGCGTCGCCGCACGCGCCAGATCGAGCCGGGCGACCAGCACGCCGCTTTCGCCCGCGCCATATTCGGCGACCAGATCGCCCCATTCGTCGGAAATGAAGGAGTGGCCGTAGAACCGCTGCTCGGCCCCCGCAGGCCCTTCCGCGCCGATGCGGTTGGCGGCGATCACCGGCATGCAGTTCGATACCGCATGGCCGATCATGGCGCGGCGCCACATCCGGCTGGTGTCGAGTTCGGTGTCGTAAGGCTCCGATCCGATCGCGGTGGGATACATCAGCAGTTCCGCGCCCATCAGCGCCATTGCGCGCGCGCATTCGGGATACCACTGGTCCCAGCAGATGCCGACGCCGACCTTCACGACAGCCCCGCCCTCGCCCGGCACATCCCACACCTTGAAGCCGGTGTTGCCGGGGCGGAAATAGTATTTTTCCTCGTAGCCCGGCCCGTCAGGGATGTGGCTCTTGCGGTAGGTGCCCATGATCGCGCCGTCAGGGCCGATCATGGCGAGGGTGTTGTAATAGTGGTGCCCGTCGCGTTCGAAGAAGCTGGTGGGGATTGTCACCTTCAGCTTCGCGGCGAGCGCCTGCATTGCAATCACCGAGGGGTGTTCCAGCGTAGGCCGGGCGAGCGCGAACAGCGCTTCGTCTTCCTCGCGGCAGAAATAGGGGCCGGAGAACAGCTCGGGCGGCAGGATCAGCTGCGCGCCGGCAGAAGCGGCCTCCTCGACCAGTGCCGCAACGGCGGCGATATTGGCGGCTTCGTCAGACGAGCCGAGCGGAAGCTGAAGGGCGGCGACAGTGATAGCGGTCATGCCGCCGCCCCTACTCGATTACTTCGACTTCTTGAAGAGCAGCGTCATGCGGTCGCTTTCGCCCTTGCCTTGCAGGTCGGCACGCTTGGTGGCGAGCGTCGGGGGCATTTCCCACACGCCTTCGGGGTGGTCGGCAGTGTCCATCGGGTTGGCGTTGATCTCGCTCGCGGCGACGAGTTCGAAACCGTGGAGACGCATGAAATCGATCACGTCCTGCTGCTTCAGATAGCCCTTGGTGCCGTTGGCATAGGACCACGGCGCATCCGCCTTGGCACGGTGCTGGACGATGCCGATCAACCCGTCATCCTTCAGCAGTTCGCGCATCGCCCGGATTTCGGTATCGGCGGTGCCGCCGCGGGTGATGCCGTGCAGCGCGCGGATCACGAGGATCCGGTCGAAGGTGCCCTTGTGCTCGGCCGCCTTGTCGAGCGTCATGCCCGAAAACTTCTCCGCCGGCAGCCCGGTATAGCCTGCCACTTCCGCGCCAAAGCCTGCCGCCTGGTCGCGGATGCGCTGCTGGCGGGCGGGATCGGGCGTGGCGGTCAGCGGATTGGCATAGATGCCGACCAGCTGGCCCTCGCCGCCCAGATAATGCCCCAGCAGGCGCGAATACCAGCCGCCGCCGGGCGAATATTCGCCAACCTTCATGTGCGGGCCGACATGGAAGAAGGCCAGCACCTCGGCGGGGTGGCGATGCACGTCGCGCACGGCATCGTCCTTGCGCGAGGGGTGGTTGATCGCCGCCGACACAGCCGCGCCATGCATTGTGTTGAAGGTGGCGGTGTCCTTCACGTGGTCATCGCCCATGGCGGCGTGCCCGGCATGGTCACCGTGGCCCATGTGCTGCTGCGCCATCAGCGGTGCGGCAAGGGCGAGGCCGCTGGCGGCGGCGGCAAGGATCAGTCTGTTCACGAAGCTCTCTCCTGAAACGCGGATGGATTGTCTGTCCGTCTGGCAAAAACGGCTGATGCCCCTATCTGTGCCAGAAACCAACGGAGATTTCGATGAGCAACCATGAAACGGCGATCATTGCAGGCGGATGCTTCTGGTGCACCGAGGCGGTGTTCCGCGATGTGGTGGGCGTGAGCGGCGTGGAAAGCGGCTATATCGGCGGCACCAAACCGCACCCGACCTACAAGGAAGTCTGCACCGGCGAGACCGGCCACGCCGAGGCGATCCGCGTCACCTTCGATCCCCACGCCATCAGCCTCGCCCAGATTTACGACGTGTTCCTCGGCACGCATGATCCGACGCAGCTGAACCGGCAGGGCGGCGACATCGGCACGCAGTATCGCAGCGCGATCTTCCCGCTGTCGGACGAACAGGGCGCCGAGGCCGAGGCGGCGATCGCGCGCTGGAATGCCGAGAACGGCAAGCAGGCAGTCACCACCATCGAAGGCCTGTCGGGCGGCGTGCAGACCGCCGAATGGTATCCGGCCGAGGACTACCATCAGGAATACTGGGACGGCGAAGGCCAGAGAAACCCCTATTGCCTCGCGGTGATCCCGCCCAAGCTGATGAAGCTGCGGAAGTCGTTTCAGAAGTATGTGAAGTGATCACTCCCCCGTCCCGGGCTTGACCCGGGACCCAGCTTTCTATTGCGCAAGAAAAGCAGCGGGGCCCCGGATCGGGTCCGGGGCGGCGAAGTTATCTGACCCACCGCGCCACGAAAAACCCGTCAAGCCCGCCCTGATCGGCCAGCATCCCCGGGTGCGTACGCAGCCAGCCTTCTGGCGTCGGGGTAAGGCCTGCCGGCAGTTCCTCTGCCGTGATCGGCTGCCGGGTCAGGCCGAGGTTGGCGTCGATCCATGCGGCCTGTTGCTCGCCCTCCTCCGCCTCCAGCGAGCACACAGCGTAAACCAGCACCCCGCCGGGGTTGAGCCAATCGGCTGCCCGCGCCGCCAGCGCCCTTTGCAGTTCCACCATCTCGGCCACCTGCCCCTTGCCGATGCGGTGCAGCACATCGGGGTGGCGGCGGCAGGTGCCGGTCGCGGTGCAGGGCGCGTCGATCAGGATCGCGTCGAAACGGTGCTTCGGCTCCCAGACAAGCGCGTCGGCGCGCACGGGCGAGGCCTTCAATCCGGTGCGCTTGAGGTTGTCCTTCAGCAGCTCCAGCCGCCGCTTCGACAGATCGAGCGCGGTGACATTCCAGCCTGCCGCCGCCAGCTGCATGGTCTTGCCGCCGGGTGCGGCGCACAGATCGAGCACGTTTTTGCCTGCTCCTGCACCCAGCAACCGCGCCGGAATCTGCGCGGCGAGATCCTGCACCCACCAGTCGCCCGCCTTGAAATCGGCAAGGCTCTCCACCGCAGCGCCACGCGGCAGGCGCACATGGCCCGGCGCAAGGCTGATCCCGCCCATCGCCACGGCGCGGGTCTGGGTTTCGGCGGCGTCCTTCAGCGCCAGATCGAGTTCGGGCGGATAGGCGAGGCCGGGGGCAATCGCGGCGGCCTTGTCCGCGCCCCAGCGGGCGGTGACGCGTTCGGGCAGGGTGGGGGCTTCGGGCAAGGCCGCGCCCTGTTTTATCAACGCCGAAAACACCCCGTGCGCCAGCCTGCGCGGGCCACCTTCGAGCAGCGCAAGGCCGGTGGCGATCACCGCGTGCGGCGGCGTGTCGAGCCGCAGGGCCTGCGCCAGCATCAGCCGCAGCACCATGCGCGCCTTGGCATCATCGGGCAGGCGCTGTTTCGTCGCGGAATCGATCAGCGCGTCGCAATCGGTCAGCCAGCGCAGGGTTTCGCCCGCAATCGCCTTGGCCAGCGCGCGGTCGGGCGCCTTGCGGATGTCGGCGAGCGCTGCGCCTTCGGCCTGTTCGAGCGTCTCGCCGCGCCGGAACACGGCATCGAGCAGGCGAAGCGCAGCGCGGCGCACGGGGAGTCCGGGGGGTAATGCCATCCACGCGCCCCTAGAGCATCGCGCGAAAAAGTGGGAACCGGTTTTTCGCATCAAGCGATGCGACCACGAAGGCGCCTTCCTTGAAACAAAGCGCCAGCATGGGCATTTGAACAGGCATGACCAAGGAAAAATCCGAAGCCGCGAAGAACTTCAAAAAGCCCGCCCACTGGACCAACGATCCGGTGCCCGCGCCGAAGAAGGTGACGAACGACGAAAAGCTCTCTCCCACCCGCTATGGCGACTGGGAACGGGGTGACGGGATCGCAGTGGATTTCTAGCACAACTCGTCATTGCGAGGAGCCGGAGGCGACGAAGCAATCCATTTACCGAGGCCGCGGAAAACGCGAAGGCGGGCCATGGATTGCCGCGCCTTCGGCTCGCAATGACGAGAGTTAGACCCCGTCTAGGTCGCTCCAGACCCCCTCTAGACCCCTTTTAGGCCCGTTTTTGCCCCTCTCCGGCCAATGTTTCACGTGAAACATTCAAGGTTCCCGGCGGCAAAGCCGCCGCAAGGCCGACCGGCCGCCCGCAGCGATGCGATCGTCAGATCGCGTGAGCGAGGATTTCGCAGCGCGGATGCGCTGCGGAACATCAAAGACTCACAAACGTCACTTTCAGCCCGTCCTTGGGTTGCGGGATCGGCCAGTCCTGCCATTCGGGATTGTAGCCCGCCGGCGCCTCGATCCGGTACCGCTGGAGCAATTGGGCGAGCAGGATCTTCACCTGCATATAGGCAAAGTGCAGGCCAAGGCACATGTGCGCGCCGCCGCCGAACGGCACCCACGCATATTTGTGGCGCGCCTTCACCTTGTCGGGCGTGAAGCGCAGCGGATCGAAGGTGAAGGGATTGTCCCAGTATTCCTCGGAATGGTGGGTCCAGTAGATGTTGATCCCCACCATCGCGCCCGCCGGAATGCGGTAGCCGCCATATTCGAACGCGCGCAGCGCCCGGCGCGGCATCGAGGGCACCGGCGGGATCATCCGCAGCGATTCCTTGAAAGCCATTTCGGTGAGGTCGAGCTTCGCCAGATCGTCGTAATCGAGCGGGCGCGGGTTGCCCTCCCCGTCCGGCCCGCCGGTGACCGCGAAAATCTCCTCGCGCAGCTTCTCCTGCCATTCCGGATTGGTCGCGAGATGGAAGATCAGCGAGGTGGCTGACGAGGTGATGGTGTCATGCGCCGCCATCATCAGGAAGTTCATGTGGTCAACCACCTCGTCGACCGGCAGCAGCGAGCCATCCTCGCGGGTGGCGGTGGCGAATTGGCTGAACATGTCCTGCCCGCCGCCTTCCGCACGGCGGCGCAGGGTTTCGCGGGTGAAGTATTCGACCAGGAACGCCCTGCCATCCACGCCCTTCTTCATCTTGGTGAAGGGCAGCGGCTTCCTCACCGGCGCGACCGAGGCCTGCACCATGTCCACGAAGGCCACGTTGATCTTGTCCGCCTCAGGCCCCCACGGCAGGCCGATGAAGCTGTCCGCCGCCAGATCGAGGGTGAGCTTCTTGATCGCCGGATAAAACTCTTTCGGCCCGGCCCAGGTGGCGACCTCGCGGGCGATGCCGCGATTGAGCGCGCCCGAATAATGCCGCATCGGTTCGGGCTTGAAGGCGATCGACAGCGCGCGGCGGTCGATCCGGTGATGGTCGAAATCCATCAGCATCAGCCCGCGCGGGAAGAGCTGGTCGAGGATCGGCCCCCAACCCTGCTCGCTGGAGAAGATCTTGTCCTTGTTGAACAAAAGCAGCTCGTTCGCCTCGGCCCCGATCAGCGCCACCTGCCAGCCGCCGAAAGCGCGGTTCTTGTAAACCTTGCCGTGCTTCGCAATCATCCGATCGGCAAAAGCGTGCGGATCAGCGAGCATGGTGAAGGTGTTGCCGACCAGCGGCCAGCCCGCCTCGCCCGGAATATGCGCAAGGTCAGCCTCGGTCAGACGACCTTCGCCCCAGTGACGGGGTGCGCCAGCGGGCGCTTCGGCAGTGCGGGGGGCTTCGGCAAGGGTGGCCATGAGAGGTCGGCTCCGTATCAGGTTCGGATTCGAAACCTACATTAGTGCAAGTTTCCGAAGCGTCAAACCCATCCGGAAAGTTCGCGGCGCAGCATCGTGTCGATCATCGCCAGCCCTGCGTCAGAGGTGTTGAGGCAATCGAGCACCGCGTATTCCTCGCCCCCGTGCTCGAGGAATTCCTCGCGCCCTTCGATCGCCAGCTCCTCCAGCGTCTCGACACAATCGGCCGCAAAGCCGGGCGCGGCGACCACCAGCCGCTTTGTGCCCTTGTCCCCTTCCGCCATCAGCGTGGCATCGGTCGAAGGCTCAAGCCAGCGGGCCGGGCCGAAGCGCGACTGGAAGGTGGTTTCGAACCGCACGCCTTCGAAGGCTGCCCGCGTGGCCAGTTCCTCGCGCAGCAGGCGGGCGGTTTTCATGCAGTGGCAGTAATAGGGATCGCCCTTTTCCAGCGTCTGCTGGGGCATCCCGTGGAAACTGAGCAGCATCACTTCGGGCCTGAAGGTCAGCGCCTCGACCTGCCGGGTCAGATCGTCAGCCAGCGCGGCGATGAAGGCGGGATCATCGTGATAGGGCGGCACAAACCGCAGCGCGGGCTGCCAGCGCATCTTGCCGAGCACGCGGGCGATCTCGTCGAACACGGTCGCGGTCGTCGCGGCGCAATATTGCGGATACATCGGCGAAATCAGGATACGATCGCAGCCGTCCGCCATCAGCGCCGTCAGCCGGCTTTCGATCGAGGGATTGCCGTAACGCATGGCCCAATCGACCTGCACCTTCTCGCCGAACCTGCCCATCATCGCCTCGGCCTGGCGCGCGGTGATATCGGCCAGCGGCGAGCCCCGGTCGGTCCAGATTTTCGCGTAGGCTTTCGCGCTTTTCTGCGGGCGGGTGTTGAGGATGATGCCGCGCAGGATCGGCTGCCAGGCAATCGGCGGAATCTCCACCACCCGCGTGTCCGACAGGAACTGCTTGAGATAACGGCGCACCGAATCCGGATCGGGCCCGTCGGGCGTGCCGAGGTTGACCAGCAACACGCCGATCTTGCCGCTGTTGACGGGGGGGTGATCGCCCGGAAGGCGCTGGGTCTGCCAGGTCATAGCCCGCCTAACGTCTGGCGCGCGTTTCGTTTCCGGGCGTGGCCGATTGCCCGGAGCGATTGTGGCAAAAATATCCGGGTCATATGCCGTCCGAAAGTAGGGGCAACCGTCTCAGGCGCAAGCCTGTAGCCGAAAACAGCGCATTGGCAATCGCGGGCGGAGCGACCACCGCGCCCAGCTCGCCGGGATCGGCAGGCGGGGCTTCGCTGGCGATAAACTCGATCCGCATTTCCGGGCAATCGCCCAGCGTCGGCAGGCCCAGCGCGGCATATTGCGCCGTTTCGGGCAGACCGCCGCGCAGCTTGACCGGATTGCCGAGCGCGATGCCGATGCCGAACACCAGCCCGCCCTCGATCTGCTGCAAGGCAATGTCGTGGTTGATGATCCGCCCGATATCGACCGCAGCCGACAGGCGCATGACGCGCACCCCGCCCTCGCCCTGCCTTGCGGTGGCGACGCAGGCGATGCGGGCGGCCTCGGGCCCTTCGCCGATACGGGCGCAGGCGATGCCCTGCCCGCTCTGGTCGGCCCCGCCATCCCATCCGGCCAGCTGCGCGGCGCGTTGCAGGCAGGCCGCCAGCCGCACATCGCTGCCCAGCATCGCCATGCGGAAGGACAGCGGCTCGCGTTCGGATTTGGCGGCGATCTCGTCGATGAAGCTTTCGATCGCGAAGATCATCGCCCCGTGGGCATTGCCGCGCACCCGGCCCACCGGCAGGCCGGTTTCGGCCGGCAGGTGCTCCACCAGCACGGCAGGCAGCTGATAGGGCGGCACCGCGCCTTCCACCGCCAGCGGATCGGGTTGCCCTGCCGTCTCGCGCATTGCCGCAGTGGTGGTGAGATTGCCGAACAGCCGCTTGCCAAACTCCTTGGCGGCGGGCGGCGTGGCGATCCGCAGGCGCAGCGCGTCGATCGCACCGGGGGTGGTCTTCGACAGCTGCGCCCCTGCCAGCACCCACGCCGGTGCACGCGGGCGGGCACGGATGATCTCGTCGCGGCGCGGCCAGGTCAGTTGCACGGGCCGGTCAAGCTCCTTGGCGATCAGCGCGATTTCGATCGCGTGATCATGCTCCAGCCGGGCATCGAAGCTGCCGCCTGCGGGCATGGGATAAAGCGCCACATCCTCGACCGAAATGCCGATGGCGCGGGCGGCAGCGATGCGCGCCTTTTCGGGCGCCTGACTCGCCATCCACAGATCGAGCCGCCCGTCGGCATAGCGCGCCGCAGCCGTCGCGGTTTCGACCGGCGCGGCATAGGCCGGTTCGATCTCGTAACGGCGGCCGATATCGACCCGCTGCAAAGCCTCCCCACCGAAGCCGGTTTCGGCCATGGTGAAAGCCTCGCCGCCGGCCAGCGTGGTGTCGAGCCTTGCGGCGATTTCGTTGCTGCTCACCGGCGCTGCGGTGCTGAAGCGCGGTTTCATCGCAGCCAGCGCCTCGTCGGCGCTCCACCAGGTGGTGGCCGCGACCGCGAGCCAGCGCTTGCTCTCGATGATCCCGACCAGCCCCTTGATCCCCGCCGCCGCATCGCGGTTGAAGCCGGTCAGTTCGGAATCGTCGGCAGGCCCGTGGCGGATCGAGGCATAGACCATGCCCGGCAGGCGCACATCGCCGGCAAAGCGGAAGGCGCCATCGACCTTGGACGGCAGATCGAGCCGGGGATAGGCCGGCGCGGCGTCCGCCTCCGCCGGAAGCGGGGCTTCGCGCAGGGGTTCGGTGCGCAGCGGCGGGGGATCGGGCGGGGTCCATCCGGCGGCAGCCTCGGCCAGTTCGCCGAAGGTCGCACGCTTGGTGCCATGGGTCACGAAACCGGCGGCAACCTCGCATTCCTCCCATGCCACGCCCCAGCGCGATGCGGCCTCCTGCGCCAGCATGGCACGCGCCGCCGCCGCCGCCTCTCGGCACGGCATTTCATAGGCGGCAAGCGCGGTGCCATCGGCGGTGGCATTGAAGCGCTGCGTTTCGGCAAAGCGTTCGGCCATCATCGCATCGGTCGCGGCCGAAAGGCCCGCAAAGCTCGGGTCCCACAGCGCCATCCACTTCATCGCCAGCGGCACATTGGGATAGGCGCCCGAAACCGGCGCAGGCTCGACCGCGATCTGCCGCCAGTCCGCGCCCAGTTCGTAAGCCACGATCTGCGGCAGCAGCGTGGTGATGCCCTGCCCCATCTCTAGCTGCGGCACCGCGACGGTGACAACCCCGTCCACCGCAATCTTGAGCCACGCCCCGAACACATGCTCGCCGCCCGCCGCGACCAGCGGGGTGCGATAGCTGCGCGGCATCAGCCACCAGGCGACCAGCAGGCCGCCGCCCGCCGCCGCGCCGGTCAGCAATCCGCGCCGTGTCACCTGCATCGCCTAGATTTTCCCGGTATCGAGCCAGCGGGCGAGCCGTTCGGCAATCGCCCGGAACGGCGCGGCGGCTTCATCGTCGCCCGCGGCTGGCGGATCGCCCCGGTCGCCCGCGATCCGGGTTTGCAGGGTCAGCGGCACCCGGCCAAGGAAGGGAATCTCGAGCGCGGCGGCAAATTTCTCGACGCCGCCCTGCCCGAACGGATCGCTCACCTCGCCGCAATGGGGGCAGGCATAGCCCGCCATGTTCTCGACCAGCCCGATGATCGGCACATCGCCCTGTTCGAACAATTGCCCGGCCCGCGCCGCGTCGATCAGCGCGAGATCCTGCGGGGTGGAAACCAGCACCGCGCCATCGGGCCGGTGGGCCGAGAGCATCGAAAGCTGCACGTCGCCGGTGCCCGGCGGCAGGTCGATCAGCAGCAGATCGGCATCCCCCCAGTCGGCATCGACCAGCTGGGTCAGCGCCTTGCCCGTCATCGGCCCGCGCCATGCCAGCGCCTTGCCCGGAGCGACGATGTGCCCCATCGACAGCACCTTGACCCCGTGGCGGCTGTCGATCGCCACCAGCTTGTCGCCTTCGGGGGTGGCGGCGGGCTTGATCCCCTCGGTCGCCAGCAGCTTGGGCTGCGAGGGGCCGTAGATGTCGCCATCGATGACGCCGACCTTGCGGCCCATGCGGGCCAGCGCGACCGCGAGATTGGTGGTCAGCGTCGATTTGCCGACCCCGCCCTTGCCGCTTCCCACCGCGATCAGCCGACGACGGCGGCGTTCGCCGGTCAGGGCGATGCGCACCTCGTCGATGTCAGGCAGTGGCGAGAGCGCAGCGGTGATGGCGGCTTCCAGCTCTGCCCGCGCAGAATCGGACAGATCGCCTGCTTCGGCAACAATCACCGCCCGGCGCGAGACGATCCGGGCCGAGCGCAGGCGATGGTTGATTTCAGGCGAAAGCGCGGCGCGGATCAGCGCCTCTTCGGCATCGGGTTGGCGGGGTGGATCGGGCAGGTTGTTCATTTCGGCACGCCTCTAACACCAAAATCACGCAGCGAACCCCTGTTTTTCGCCGGAACCCGTGCCTATACATGGGCTATGCAGAGAATGGACGGCTGGAGAGAGCGTCTTGGCGCGGGCCTGATAGGCCTTGCCATGGCAGGCAAGAACCCCTGGGGCGGGAGCGGGTCGGGCGACGATGGCGCTTCAGGCGACGACGGCGCGAGCGGCGACAAATCCGGTGGCGACAGCGGCAGTGGTCCGCGCAATCCGTGGCTGCCGGGCGGCAATGAACCCGGCAAGAGGCGCTCGGCCAGCATCGAGGACATCTTCAAGAACCGCGGCCCCGAAGGACCGCGCCGCGCCGGTGGCGGCGGTGGCACGGGCGGGCCGGGTTTCCGCCTGCCCGAACGCCGCAACGGCAAGAGCTGGGTGCCGGTGATCCTTGGCGGCGTGGCGGCCGTGTGGGTGATCGTGACCTCTTTCCACTTCATCCAGCCGGGCGAACAGGCGGTGGTGACATGGCTAGGCGGGAAATATTCGCACACACTCGGCTCAGGCACCCAGATCACTGCGCCCTGGCCGATCCAGATGGTCGAAAAGGAAAACGTCACGCAGGTGCGGCTGGAGGAGGTGCCCGGCACCAACACCGAAAAGCTGATCCTGACCGGTGACCAGAACCTTGTCGATCTGACCTATCTGATCCGCTGGAACATCTCCGATCTGGCGCTCTACAAGTATCAGCTCAACGATCCGCGCAACGCTCTGCTGGAAATCGGCGAGGCGGCGATGCGCGCTGCGGTCGCCCGGCAGGATCTCGATACGGTGCTGACCGGCGAAGGCCGCGCGGAAATCGAGCAGGACGTGCGCAGCGCGATGCAGGCGCGGCTGGATGCCTACCGTTCCGGAATCGCGGTGCAGGGGATCGAAATCAACAAGGTCGACCCGCCGAGCCGTGTGGAAGAGGCCTTCAAGGATGTCTCGTCCGCCCAGCAGGATGCCGACGCGGCGATCAACCGCGCCCGCGCGGTCGCCCAGCAGCTGCTCGCCCGTGCACAGGGCGATGCATCCGAGTTCAACGACATCTACGAGGAATACAAGCTCGCGCCCGAAGTGACGCGCCGCCGCCTCTATTACGAGACCATGGAAGCCGTGCTGTCGAAGACCGACAAGACCATCGTCGAATCCGGCAATGTCATGCCGTACCTGCCGCTGCCTGAATTGAAGCGCCGTGCCGCTGCGCCCGCGCAGCCGCAGGGGGAGTAAGCCCATGAACGCACTGTTCCAGAACACCAAGGCGATGGTCGTTGCCGCAGCCGTGATCGTGGTGGCGCTGCTGTCCAGCGTGGTGATCGTCCCCGAAACGCATCAGGGCGTGGTCATCTTCACCGGCAAGCCGGTGCGGGTGTTCAACAAGTTCAAGCCCGACGTGCCCTATGGCCAGACCGGCGCAGGCATCCAGTTCCGGATCCCGTTTGTCGAACAGGTGCGGATGATCGATCGCCGGGTGCTCGATCTCGACATGGAACGCACGCAGGTGCTGTCCAATGACCAGCAGCGCCTGCAGGTCGATGCCTATGCGCGTTACCGCATCATCGATCCGGTCAAGCTGGTCGAAAAGGCCGGCGATGAACGCCAGCTCGAAGCGCAGCTGCTGCCGATCCTCACCTCGGTGTTGCGGCAGGAACTGGGCCGGCGGCCGTTTTCGGCACTGATCAATGCCGAACGCGGCACGGCGATGGCCAACATCACCCGCACGCTCGATGCGCAGGCCCGCAATTACGGCGCGCAGGTGCTCGACGTGCGGATCAAGGCGGCCGATCTGCCCGAAGGCCGCCCGCTCGATGCCGCCTTCACCCGCATGGAAACCGACCGGCAGGAAGAAGCCGCCACGATCCGTGCCGCAGGCCAGCGCGATGCCCAGATCATCCAGGCCGAAGCCAGCGCGCAGGCCGCCAAGATCTACGCCGATGCCTATGGCAAGGACCCGAAGTTCTACGATTTCTACCGCGCCATGCAGTCCTATCGCCAGACCTTCCTGGCAGGCGAGGGGCAGAGCACCATGGTCCTGTCGGAAGACAGCGAATATTTCCGCCAGTTCCGGGGCGATCGCTGACCGGTTCGACCAGCGGCAGATTATGTCCGGCGAACGGGGGTTGGTGTTCAATCGCCGTTCAGGCCCGGACAGCGCATTTGGGGCACTGAAACCAGCCGCCCGGCTGGCCCCGTCAAGGTTTGAGGAACGCCGCAGCGACCCTGCGCATTCCTCCAGAGGATAAGGACCAAAAGGACGTGAGAGACGTGCGCTACGTTTATGGACTCTCGAGCGCGCTGCTGGTGGGCGGCGCTGCCATTTCGCTGATCACCGGCGCCCCCGTGGGCGCGCAGGTGGCGCAAAACGATGAGGCGGTGATGGACCGCGTGGTGCCGGTTGCCGGTGCACCCGCGAGCTTCGCCGATCTGACCGCACAGCTCCAGCCGGCGGTGGTCAACATCGCCACGCGGCAACGGATCGAAGTGCCGAACAATCCCTTTGCCGGCACGCCCTTTGCCGAACTGTTCAACCGCCGTCAGGGCGGTGGCGGCGGCCAGCCCCAGACCCGCGAGGCGCAATCGCTGGGGTCGGGCTTCATCATCTCGGCCGATGGCTATGTCGTGACCAACAACCACGTGGTCTCGCCCGACAGCCGCGCCAAGCTGGAATCGATCACTGTCACCCTGCCCGACGGCAGCGAATACGAGGCCGAACTGGTCGGCGCGGATGCGGCATCGGATCTGGCGGTGCTGAAGATCAAGTCGAACAAGACCTTCCCCTTCGTCACCTTCGGCGATTCGAGCGCGGCACGGGTGGGTGACTGGGTGGTGGCGATCGGCAACCCCTTCGGCCTTGGCGGCACGGTGACCAGCGGGATCATCTCGGCGGTGTATCGCAACACCGGTCAGGGCGGGGCCTATGACCGCTATCTCCAGACCGATGCCAGCATCAACCGCGGCAATTCGGGCGGCCCGCTGTTCGACATGCGCGGCAATGTGATCGGCATCAACAACGCGATCTTCTCGCCTTCGGGTGGCAGCGTCGGGATCGGGTTCGCCATCCCCGCCGAAATCGCCGCACCGATCGTGGAAAAGCTGCGCGCGGGGCAGGAAATCCAGCGCGGTTACCTCGGGGTCGGCCTCCAGCCGATCGACGAGGATTTCGCCGCCTCGCTCGGCCTGCCCAAGCGCCGCGGCGAACTGGTGCAGACCGTGCAGGACGATAGCCCTGCCGCCCGCGCCGGGCTTAAGCCGGGCGACATCCTGACCAAGGTCAACGGCAAGGATGTGACCTCCGACCAGACCGTGTCGTTCCTCGTCGCCAATCTCACCCCCGGCGCGCAGGTGCCGGTGGAGCTGCTGCGCGATGGCAAGCGGCTGGCGCTCAACGTCACGCTCGGCAAGCGCCCGACCGAGGCAGAGCTTCAGGCCCAGACCCAGACCTTCGATCCCGATGCCGAAGAGCCGATGGCGCCCGGCACGTCCGACACGACGATCGAACAGAAGCTCGGGATGCAGGTGATGGCGCTGACCCCGCAGATCGCCCGTTCGCTGGGCGTTCCGGCCGAAACCAAGGGCGTGGTCGTGGCTGCGGTCGATCCCAATTCGGATGCCGCCCGCAAGGGGCTGCGCCGTGCCGACATCATCCTGTCAGCCAACTATCAGGACGTGGCCACGGTCGAGGCGCTGCTGGCGCAGGTCAATGCCGCTGTGGCTGAAAAGCGCGAGGCCATCCTGCTGCGCGTCCAGCGTCGCACCGCCCCGCCGCAGTTCCTGCCGGTTCGCATCCGCTAATCCGGACTGGGCAAAAAGAAAGGGCGCCGGGAGCTGATCCCGGCGCCCTTTGCGTTTCTGCCCGCCTGCCTATTCGGGGGGCGGCGCTGGTGGCTGTTGCACGACTTGCTGCGAATTGCGGCGCTGGACGCGGGGTATCTCGCCCCCGGTCGCCTGTTCGAGGAAATCCTCGCTCGCCGCAGGCGGCGCATTCGGCCCGCGCTCCCCATCGACACTGAACGGGCTTTGCGACGGATCGCGGCGCCCGGGTTCGACCAGATTGCCCTGCTCGTCGATGTAGTAATAGTCGTCCGGATCGCCGAACATCGCTTCCTCGTCGGGCTCAAGCTGCCATTCGGGCAGTTCGAGCGTCACGTCGAATTCCTCGACCGGGCGGTTCTTGACGGCATAGCGCATATAGGCGGCGAAGGCCTGCGCCGGAGCGCGTCCGCCCTGAAGGCCGGGCACCGCCTTGGCATCGTCACGCCCCATCCACACGCCGGTCGTGACGCCTGACGAGAAGCCGATGAACCACCCGTCCTTGTTCGAACTGGTCGTGCCGGTCTTGCCCGCCACCGGCCGCCCGATCTGCGCCGCACGGCCCGTTCCGGTCTGTACCGCTGCCTGCAACAGGTCGGTCGCCCCGGCGACGACGTAATCCGGCACCAGCGCCGCCTTGCGGGTAGGCTCGTGGCTGTAAAGCAGCTCTCCGCTTGCCGAGGTGACCTTGGTGATGCCGTAAGGCTCGACCGCCTGCCCCTTGGCCGAGATCGCCGCAAAGGCCTGCGTCATCTCGATCACCCGCACTTCCGAGGAACCGAGCACCATCGAGGGGAAGGTCGCCACTTCCGACGTCACCCCGAACCGCCGCGCCATCGAGGCGACGGTGCCGAACCCGACTTCGTTGCCGAGCTGTGCTGCCACCGTGTTGATCGAGAAAGCAAAGGCGGTGCGCAGATCGGTTTCGCCGACATTGCGGCCATTGGCGTTGCGCGGGCTCCAGCCGTCGATTGTAACCGGCGTATCGACCACGGTGTCTTCGGGCGTGTAACCGGCCTCCAGCGCGGCGAGATAGACAAACAGCTTCCACGCCGAACCCGGCTGGCGCATCGCTGCCGTGGCACGGTTGTAATTGCTCTCGACGTAATCGGTGCCGCCAACCATCGCGAGGATCGCCCCGTCGCGGTCAAGGCTGACCAGCGCGCCCTGCGCCCCTCCCGGCGTGTTCGCCTCGATCGCGGCGGTGGCGGCGCGCTGCATCCCGATGTCGAGCGTCGTCCACACCTCGATCGGCTCATAGGTTTCGGGCAGGATGATATCGAGCTGCGGCAGCACCCAGTCGGTGAAATAGCGCACTGAATTCTGCCCGGCATCCTGCTTCAGCTGCACGGTGCTGACATCGACCTGCGCCTGATCGGCGGTGATGTAGCCCTGTTCGCGCATCAGCCGCAGCACCACCTTGGCACGGTCGACCGCAGCCTGCACATCGGCGGTGGGCGAATAGGAACTGGGCGCCTTGACGAGACCGGCGATGATCGCGGCTTCCTCGACGCTGAGCTCGGTCGCCGGGTGGCTGAAGAATTTGCGGCTGGCGCTGTCGATGCCGTAAGCGCCGCCGCCGAAATAGACCTTGTTGAGATAGAGCTCGAGGATCTCCTCCTTGGAGAATTTCCATTCAAGCGCCATCGCCAGCACCGCCTCGCGCGCCTTGCGGTCGGGCGTGCGGTTGTTGTTGAGGAACAGGTTGCGCGCCAGCTGCTGGGTGATGGTCGAGGTGCCGCCGATACGGGCGCGCGAACCGGTCAGCCATTCGATCACCGCGCCGCCGAGGCGCACCGGATCGACGCCGTAATGCGAACGGAAGCGCTTGTCCTCCACCGCGACCATGGCGTTGGTCATGTTGACCGGGATATCTTCGTAATCGAGCCATTCGCCGAAGCTCGGCCCGATTTCGACCA
This sequence comes from Erythrobacter sp. RANMB8, assembly GCF_056848235.1. Classification (NCBI taxonomy): domain Bacteria; kingdom Pseudomonadati; phylum Pseudomonadota; class Alphaproteobacteria; order Sphingomonadales; family Erythrobacteraceae; genus Erythrobacter; species Erythrobacter sp. RANMB8. Next base: position 6,382 of record NZ_JBREHG010000016.1, on the reverse strand, counting down.
GCTCGCGCCCGTCCCTGGCTCGCACCACGATGGTCTGGCCCGGCTGGGTGGCTTTCAGGGCCGAATAGCTCGGCAGGGATTGCGCCGCAAAACCGACCGCAAAGGCGAGGAACACCACGCCGAGCAGCGCCAATGCGCCGCCCCACAGGACCAGGCGCTTCAGCCAGACCTTCAGGCGCGACGGCGGGGTATCATCCGGCCCGCCTGTGGCAGCCGCCGCAGCCGAACGCTCCGTCGCTGCCCGGCGCGTGCCGCGTGCGCCCTTGTTCTGCAACCGCTCACCCCTTTTCGACATGCCTTGTGCCTATCCGATCCCCACCGGTCAAAGGTGGCGCTGCGTGCCCTGCATAGGGAAGTTGTAACCAGTGGTGAACCGGTAAAGCCCGCTACGGATCACCCTTTGGCGGGGGTGAACACCAGTGCGGCGGAGTTGATGCAATAGCGCAGGCCGCCCTGTTCGGGCGGGCCATCGGGGAAAACATGGCCGAGGTGCCCGCCGCACTTGCCGCAGCGCACTTCGGTGCGGACCATCCCGTAGGAGGTATCGCGGTGCTCCTCGATGACCTCGTCGGTCGACGGGCGGGTAAAGGCGGGCCAGCCGCAGCCGCTGTTATACTTGGCGGTCGAATAGAACAGCTGGGTGCCGCAGGCGGCGCAGTGATATTCGCCCTCGTCGTAGAATTTGTCGTATTCGCCGGTGAAGGCCCGTTCGGTCCCCGCCTCGCGCAGGATGTGATACTGCATCGGGGTGAGCTTCTCGCGCCATTCGGCGTCGGTGATGGTGCGGGGGTCGGGATTGTCCATGAATTGTCCTCTCTAACGAGAACTATATCGGTTCATCGCAGATGAACCGCAAGCGCGCCCAAGATTTCTGGCGCGCGCCCGCAGCGATGCGGCCTTCAGGCCTCAAGCAGCGAAGCGATAGGCCAGCAAGAACGCCCCGTGAGCGAGGATATCAGCTATCAAGCAACCCGTAATGCGCAGGCGGCTTGATCACGTCCATCCGCTCCGTGAGAAGCGGGCGGAAGCTCGGGCGGCTCTTGAACACGGCATACCAGCCGCGTGACTGTTCGTGCCCCGCCCAGTCGATCCCGCCGAGGTAATCCGCCACGGAAATCTGCGCGGCGGCGGCCAGATCAGCCAGGCTCATGGTCGATCCGGCCACCCACGGTCGGTTGTCGATCAGCCAGTCGAGATAATCGAGATGTCCGTGTGCCATCTTCATCGCATTGCGCAGCGCGCCGCTGTCGGGCGGCTGGCGCAGGATGCGCTTCTTCATCCGTTCGGACAGCAGCGGCGCGGTCACATCGGCGTAGAAATTCTCGTCGAACAGTGCCACCAGCCGGCGGATTTCGGCCCGCTGGGTGGCGGTGCCGTTGATCATCGGATTGCGATCGACCGTTTCCTCGAAATACTCCGCGATCGCCCGGCTGTCGGGGATCACGATCTGCTTTTCCGAATTGACGATCACCGGCGTGCGCCCGGCGGGGTTCAGGTTGAAGAACATGTCGGACGCGGCCCAGGGGTCTTCGCGCACCAGATCGAAGGGGATGTTCTTCTCGCTCAGCAGCAGCCGGATCTTGCGGCTGAACGGACAGAGCGGGAATTGGAAAAGTTGCCACATAGGGCTGTCAGCAGTGCCTCAAATCCGGCGGCAAATCCAGCGCCACGCGGGGACAATCGGGGGAGGAATCAGACGCCCGATCCTTCGAGGATCAGAAGGCAGGACGGCATGACCTTCGCAAGCTCGTCCTTGTCCTGCAAGGCGCGGGCCTCCGACGCCGCCAATGCGGCGATGCCTTCGCGGTCAAGCGCGGTCTCGTCCATCAGTTGCGCCAGCGCCCGCACGAAGAACTCGCGCCCGCGGGTGGCCAGCGGCGGCCATTGCTTGGCGCCGGCATCGCCCGTGGCCTGCCCGTTGGCGACCAGCGCAAAGGCCGCCGAACAGCGCAGCAGCGCACGCTGTTCCTGGGTGATCGGTGCAGGGGCGGCGGGTGCTGCCTGAAGCGCGAGGGCGGCGGCGAGTGATGTCAGAAGCATGGTGCCTCCTATGCCCCGCCAGATGAACCTGTGGCTACCGGAATCGCCATTGCGGGGGGCGGAAATCCGTCCTAATCCGCAACCTGTCTTACGAGAGGAGATGAATCCCAATGTTCAGTCACATCATGATCGGAACGAGCGATTTCGATCGCGCCAAGGCGTTCTATGACACGGTGCTCGCGACACTCGGCGCGGGTCCGGGGATGATCAACGTTGCCGCCACCGGCCACAAGCGCGCCTTCTGGATGCACAATGGCGGGATGTTCTCGATCAGCGAGCCGATCAATGATCAGCCTGCGACCTGCGCCAACGGATCGACCATCGGCTTTGCCTGCGATTCACTTGAACAGGTGAAGGCGTTCCACGATGCGGCTGTCGCTGCGGGCGGCAAGTCGATCGAAGACCCGCCGGGGCCGCGGGTGGGGCCGATGGGCACGTTGAACCTTGGCTACGTGCTCGATCTCGACGGCCACAAGCTGTGCATGCTGCACCGCGCAGGCTGAGCTTACCTACTTAATTCAAACACCGCGAATTCGGCGCGCCAGTTAGCTCCTGTCGCGCCGATTTCCGTTTCATCGGCAAAGAACCACGCCCGCTCGATGGTCGCGCCCTTGGCCTTCGCCAGATCGCGGAAATCCTCGACAGTGACGTGGTGGATGTTCTGCGTCTCGTACCAGCTTACCGGCAAAGCCCGCGTCACCGGCATCCGCCCGCCGAACATCAGCGCCGCGCGGGTGCGCCAGTGGGCGAAGTTGGGGAACGAGACAAACGCCCGCCGTCCCACCCGCAGCAACTCGTCGAGCATCAGGTCGGGCCGCGTTGCGGTCTGCAAGGTCTGGCTCAGGATCGCGTAGTCGAACGCCTTGTCGGGGTAATTCGCCAGATCGAGATTGGCATCGCCCTGCACCACGGAAAGGCCACGCGACACGCAGCGTTCGACCAGATCGCCGTCCAGCTCCATGCCCCGCGCATCGCAGCCGCTGACGCCTTCAAGCTCCGCCATCAGCGCGCCGTCACCACAGCCGATGTCGAGCACCCGGCTGCCCGGCGCGACATGGGCGGCAATGGCGGCAAGGTCTGGCCGCAAGCTCATTCGACAAACCCCTTCACCACCCGGTCAAGCTGGTCGTGTTCGAGCAGGAAGGAATCGTGGCCGTGCGGCGCGGAAAGTTCCACGAAACTCACCTTGGCTCCTGCCGCGTTCAGGGCATGGACGATGTGGCGGCTTTCGCTGGTCGGATAGAGCCAGTCGGTATCGAAGCTGACGATGCAGAACCGCGCATTCGTGCCGGCAAAGGCATCGGCGAGTTTACCGCCGTGCTCCTCGGCGATATCGAAATAGTCCATCGCTCGGGTGATGTAGAGATAGGAGTTGGCATCGAACCGCCGGGTGAAACCGCTGCCCTGATACCTGAGGTAGCTTTCAACCTGGAAATCGGCATCGAAGCCGAAGCTCTTGGCGTCACGATCCTGCAGGCGGCGGCCGAATTTTTCGGTCAGCCCCGCTTCGGACAGGTAGGTGATATGCGCCGCCATGCGCGCCACGGCGAGGCCGTTGTCGGGCCGGGCTTCGCTGGCGTAATAATCGCCTTCGTTCCACGCCGGATCGGCCATGATCGCCTGCCGTCCGACCTCGTGGAAGGCGATATTCTGCGCCGAGTGCCTTGCGGTGGAGGCGATCACCAGCACCCGCGCCGCACGCTCCGGCCAGTTGGCGGCGAGGCTTAGCGCCTGCATTCCGCCCATCGACCCGCCGACCACGGCGTGCAGACGTTCGACCCCGAGCCCGTCAAGCAGCGCCACCAGTCCCCTCACCATGTCGCGGATGGTGATGACGGGGAAGCGCATGGCATAGGGCTGGCCATCGGGCGCGAGGCTGGCGGGCCCGCTCGATCCCATGCAGCTGCCGATGACATTGGCGCAAATGACGAAATGCCGGTCAGTGTCGATCGGCTTGCCCGGCCCGACCATCCGCTCCCACCACCCCGGCTTTCCGGTGATCGGGTGCGGGCTGGCGAGATACTGGTCGCCGGTCAGCGCATGGCAAACGAGCACCGCGTTCGAGGCATCGGGCGCAAGGGCGCCATAGGTCTCGTAGGCGATCTCGCACGCCTCCAGTGCCTGGCCGCTATCGAGCGGCAGGGGATGGGGGACCTGATAGACCTTGGAAACCGGCGCAACGTTCATTGGCCGTGCGACTTGGGGAAGCCCCCCGCCCATGTCAATCGGCACGGCGGGCGGCTGCGCGTTTTCGCGCTGTATTCGCGGGCGCAAACTGGTTATCGCGCCACTCGCATGACCAAGCCCGAACCCAAACCATGGATCAGCCAGATCCACGCCTATGTTCCCGGCAAGTCCAAGTCGGCGAGCGGCACGCCGCTGACCAAGCTTTCGGCCAACGAAAACCCGTTGGGCGCCAGCCCGGCGGCGCTGGCGGCGCTGGCGGAAAGCCATAATCCGGCCGACTACCCCGATCCCGATGCCCGCGCCCTGCGCGACAGGATCGCGGCAGTGCACGGGCTCGATCCGGACCGGATCGTGTGCGGCACCGGATCGGGCGAGCTGCTGCACTGCGCGGTGCAGGCGCTGTGCGGGCCGGGGGACGAGGTGCTCTGCTCGCGCTACTCCTTCTCGCTCTATCCGCTGCTCGCTCACAAGGTCGGGGCGACAGCGGTCTTTGCCGAGGATGACAGTTACGCCGCCAGCGTCGACAATCTGCTGGCCGCGGTCACCGAACGCACCCGCGTGGTGCTGCTCGACAACCCGAACAATCCCGTGGGCACCTTCCTGCCACCTGCCGAAGTCGCCCGTCTGCACGCAGGGCTCCCCGCCAATGTGCTGCTGGTGATCGACGAGGCTTACGGCGAATATGTCGATCCCTCGTTTCAGAGCGATGCCTTTGCCTTGGCTGCCGCGCACGAGAACGTGCTGGTCAGCCGCACCTTCTCCAAGGCCTACGGCCTTGCTGCCGAGAGGGTCGGCTGGGTCACCGGTTCGGCCCACCTGATCGACCTCGTCAACCGCCTGAGGGGGGCGTTCAACGTCTCGGTCAGCGGGCAGAAGGCCGCGCTGGCTGCCCTCGACGATCAGGCCTTCGTCACCGCAAGCCGCGAGCACAACACCCGTGAACGCGCCCGTCTTGCGGAAGCCATCGCGGGCCTCGGCAATCACGGCATTTCGGCTTCTCCGAGCGAAGCCAACTTCCTCCTCGTCCACTTCGATGGCGCGGTGAGCGCCGCCGCCGCGCTCGAAGCGCTGTCGGACGCGGGCTATGCCGTGCGCCACCTGCCCCCGCAGGGCCTGCCGAACAGCCTTCGCATCACCATCGGCACCACCAAGGCCGTCAGCGACGTCATCGCCACCCTGCGCCGGTTGTGCGGGGAAGCGGCATGACGATCAAGCGCGTCGCAATCATCGGCCTCGGCCTGCTCGGCGGCTCGATCGGGCTTGCGGTCAAGGCCCGTGGCCTCGGCATCGCCACCACCGGCTGGGACCGCGACCCGGCCGTGCGTGCGCGGGCGGCAGAGCGCGGGCTGGTCGGCACTGTCCACGACACGCCCGAGGCCGCCGTGGCGGACGCCGACCTCGTGATCCTGTGCGTCCCCGTCGGCGCGATGGGCGATGCGGCGCGGGCAATCGCCCCGGGCCTCAAGCCTGATGCCATCATCAGCGATGTCGGCTCCTCCAAGGAAGCGGTCGCCGCCGCGCTGGCCGCTGCCCTGCCCGGGGCCTGCATCATACCCGCCCACCCTGTCGCGGGGACCGAGCAGAGCGGGCCGGATGCAGGCTTTGCCACCCTGTTTGCGGGCCGCTGGTGCATCATCACCCCGCCCGAAGGCTGCGATCCGGCCCGGCTCGAAGCCCTGTCGGACTTCTGGACGAGCCTCGGCTCCAGGGTCGAGCTGATGGACGCCGCCCACCACGATCTGGTGCTCGCCGTGACGAGCCACATCCCGCACCTCATTGCCTACACCATCGTCGGCACCGCGAGCGATCTGGAGGATGTGACCCAGAGCGAGGTGATCAAGTATTCCGCGGGCGGCTTCCGCGATTTCACCCGCATCGCCGCCTCCGATCCGGTGATGTGGCGCGACGTGTTCCTGACCAACAAGGGGGCCGTGCTGGAGATGCTCGGCCGCTTCACCGAAGACCTCACCGCGCTCCAGCGGGCGATCCGGTCAGGCGACGGCGATACGCTGTTCGATCTGTTCACCCGCACCCGCGCCATCCGACGTCAGGTGATCGAACAGGGCCAGGACGACGAACGCCCCGATTTCGGGCGCGAACACGGCGCCTGACAAAGGGCGCCAGGCACGCAGCAGGTCAGAATGACAACTTCGGG